>JBHHVT010000021.1:0-16613 GCA_046754425.1 Nitrospinota bacterium
AGCGGAAAAACGGTACGCTTCAAAAAGCAGGGAACGGCGGATAACGTTAGAAAGCTTTACGAAAAAAAGCTGTTCAACTTCAGCGAGGTGATAATACTCCTCGGAGCGGGCGTCGGCGAGACGCTTGCGGAGACTCTGAAAAGCACTGACCCTACGGGTTTCGTATTGCTGATAGAATCCAACCTATCTTGCTTCAGAAAACTGATGGAAGGATTCGACCTATCGGAGAGCTTGTCCGATCCGCGCGTAAGCATATCGGTTGGCGAAAATCCGGTAGATGCGGTTATGTCGCGCATGGAACGTGAATTCGGTATTTTTACGCGCCCGAATTTTCATGTAATAAAAAATTCGCTTTCCGTATCAAGCGACGCGGATTATTACCGGCGGATCGACAATGTTCTCGTAAGCCTGAAAGCGATCGCGGAGTCCAACCTGAAATCGATAAGCGGCCTTTCTCAAAAATGGCATAGCAATATCTTTTTAAACCTTCCGCATATTTTAAAAAGTCGAGGCATAAAACCGCTGTTCGGAAAAATGAAAGGAATACCGGCGGTGATTGTCGCGGCGGGGCCGTCGCTTGATAAAAACTGCCGCTGGCTTAAAAGAGCTGAAAAATCAGTTGTAATAATATGCGTCGATACCGCTTTAAAGACGTTAAAGAGATTCGGCGTCAGACCGCACTTCGTTGTGTCGCTTGACGCCAAACCTGAAAACTACACACACATGCAAGGCGTCGATAGTACCGGATATACGCTTATCGCCAATCCCATTACGTTTCCACTCATACTGTCCGAGCACACCGCTGATATTCTGATGACGAGTTACACTGAGCCGCTAGTCAAATGGCTTGAACGTTATACGGGCGGTCTTGGTGAAAACGTAACGGGCGGATCGGTGGCTACGTCGGCTTTCGATTTCGCGCACCGTCTCGGTTGCTCCCCCATAATCCTCACCGGTCAGGATCTTGCTTACAGCGGCCAAAGGACGCACTCCGGCGGCGGGGCTGTACAGGAGATGATGTACGGCACGTTTGGCCAGCCAATTTCGCGGGAGAGGATGCATTCTCAGACCATCGGTTCAAACGAGTTGCAGGAGGCGGAAGGCAACATGGGACAAACTGTAAGCACCAGCAAGGAGATGAACACGTGGAAAGGCTGGTTCGAAATCCGTATCGAAAAAGAATCGATAGACTGTGTAAACGCGACCGAGGGCGGCTTGGCTATAAAAGGGGCGCGCAGACTTTGTCTGCAGGAAGCAGTAACAAACATTGAAGGTAAATCAGTTGGTATAGACGGGATTATCAAACGTTCTCTCTCAACCCGCGTCCCGTCGGACACCGTTGATGTCGAAGCCGGGTTTGATAAACTCCTCCGGTCCGCAAGACTTGTAAAAAACGCGGCCTCATTGGGAGCGAGGGAGGCCGTAAGGCTTCAGGATTTCGCACAGCAAAAAAACTGTTCCGGGATTATAAAGAACTCTACCGCCGCCTGCACCGAATATGTAAGATCGATAACGGCCGAAAGAGAATTTATGAGCGTTATCCAGTGGCGGATTGAGAGTTCTCTGGATAAAATCCAGCGGCTTCAATCAGGACTCAGGCCGTCTGACGCAGGTAAAAGGGCGTACCTTAACGGGGAATCGTACATTATCTTTTTTCGTACTGTTTACATTGTTTCACGGGAATTTGAAAGGAACGTTCGTTCCCTTAAAAGCCGCAGTACAAGGCGGCGAGTGAGAGAAGCAAATGTCTGTTAAAGAGAAAAACCTGCACTGCCTGATGAAGCTAAGACCCGACCTTTATAAACTTTACGATTCCGGTAAAGGTGATGAACCGCAAAAAATCGTATCCAATTCCGGTCATCCAGTGTTCAGATATAAAACCGTAGCGTTCCACTCTCTGTACAAGCCGGAGTCGGAAGGTGAGCAGTTTGTCCGAAAAATAGACGCCGACGCGAAAAATGTCTGGGTATACGGGGTGGGGTACGGTTATCAGTTGTCAAAGTTACTGGGGATGGACGTTAAAATCAAACTGTTTGAGCCGTCGGTCGATATTTTCCGAAGCGCGGTCGAAAACGTGGACATAACCGGGCTGATTGAAAAATGCGATTTAGAGGTAGGCGGCGATTTTGATGAAAAAATATTGAATGCTGATCTCGGCAATGCGGCTTTGGTAGTTCACCGGCCGTATCTTCAATTTTTCGGAGAGGAATATAAAAAACTGGAATCCACTTTTCTGGTCCGTTCCTACCTGGGAAAAAAACGGCTTCGTACGCTGTTGGTGGGACCGATTTACGGCGGCTCGGAACCGACATTCAGATACGCGGGTGCGGCGCTTAAAAACCTGGGAGTCGACCTGATAAAGTTCGACTCCTCGGAATACGCAAAGACCTTTTTTAAACTTGGGAACATAACGCCCAACCGGCGTCACGGCAGG
Source organism: Nitrospinota bacterium (assembly GCA_046754425.1). Taxonomy (GTDB): domain Bacteria; phylum Nitrospinota_A; class UBA7883; order JACRGQ01; family JACRGQ01; genus JBHHVT01. The sequence continues at coordinate 2,435 of JBHHVT010000021.1, forward strand.
CAGTTAAAAGAGCTTTTCAGCAGGGTTTTGGGGGAAGCGATTGTCGGTACCGCCGACCACCAACGGCCCGACCTGATAATTGCCGTCGCGCAGGCGCCGCTCGAAGCATCGATTATAGACAGGCTGAAAGAGCTTAAAGTTCCAATCGTATTTTGGTTCGTGGAAAATTATCGCACGCTACCGTACTGGGAGAGCGTAGCGTCACATTACGATTATTTTTTCACTATCCAAAGGGGCGGCTTTTTCGAAAAGCTCGAAAAGGCCGGCGCAACAAAAGTTGGCTACCTGCCGCAGGCCGCCTCTCCATCGTGTCACACTCCACTGGAATTGACCGGAGACGAAAAACTGCGATACGGTTCCGACCTGTCGTTTATGGGGGCCGGCTACCCTAACAGGCGGCAATTTTTCAACGGCCTTTTGGATTACGACTTCAAAATCTGGGGGACAGAGTGGGAACTGGAAGGTGAGCTGGGTGAGCGTGTGATGAATAAAAATGTAAGACTCGCGCCGGAGGAATACGTAAAAATATTCAACGCTTCGAAAATAAACCTGAATCTGCACAGCTCATCCGTTCCTTCGGGCATAGACCCGGTGAGCGATTTCGTTAATCCCAGAGTTTTTGAGGTCGCCGCGTGCGGCGCTTTTTCACTGGTCGACTCACGCGACGAACTCCCGCCGCTCATGGAACCGGGAAAGGAGATAGAGACGTTTTCGAGCCTGGCCGAATTGCGTGAAAAGGCGGACTATTACCTTCGTAACCCTGATGAGCGGAAAAACATTGCAAACGCCGGAAGGAAGCGCGTCCTTGCCGATCACACATTCGAGCACAGAATGGTGGAACTGCTGAGGGTAGTCATGGAAAACGAGGGCGGCTCGCTCGGTTCGCAGCATGCAGACCCGTTAAACCGAAACGTAGTCAGGAATATGATTAAAGAATCCACAGATGACCCGGAGCTTATCGAGTATTTAAAGCGGTTCGATCCGGATAAGGAATTTCCCATCAAGGAGGCGGTGGAACAGATAAGGCAGGGAAAGGGCAAACTGTCGCACGTCGAGTCGTTGATTTTAATGATGGATCAGCTTCTGGTAGTGAAATGAAAAAGATACTCATATTAAACCTCAGCCGGTTGGGGGATCATTTACAAACATCGCCGCTCATTGCCGGCCTTAAATTAAAAGAGCCGGATTGCCGGATTACTCTTTTGGGTAACGTGAAGTTCATCGGTATGTGTGAACATCTCCCGTATATAGACAGTTTGAAGGTTTTCGATATTCAGCAGTTCGAGAGAAAAAAGGGCGATGATCCGATCTCTTACCTCGACGTTTACCGTTACCTCGACAGGCTTATCGAAGAACTAAGGGTTGAGAAGTTCGATATGCTGATAAACCTCACCCACTCGCGGGTTAGCGGACTCATGGGCCAAGCGCTGGGGATAAAAGAGGCGCTCGGCACCTATTCGACATCGGATGGTTATAAAGTGATAAATAACCCGTGGCTTATCTATTTCAACTCATTCATAGAATTCCGTCACTACAACAGTTTAAACCTTGTGGATATCTATCAGTTGGGCGGCGGCGTGAAACCGTCAACGGAAGGGCTGCTTATAAACGATGTCGAGGGAACCCGCGCGGCCTCGCCAATTCTTGATGAGCTTGGGATAGCCGAGGGCGAAAACGTAATAGGCATAGCGGCGGGAGCCAGTATGGTGGAAAGGCGCTGGCCGCCGAAAAAATTCGCCGAGGCCGCGGACATCATCTCCGAAAAACGCGGCGCAAAGGTTTTGATTTTCGGAGGACCAACTGAATTCGAACTCGGCAGAGAGTTGGCGTCGCACATGAAGCGTCCCGCAATTAATCTCGCCGGAAGGACGTCGCTGGCGGAACTTATCGGACTGGTGAAGAGATGCTCCATGTTGCTTACAAATGATACCGGAACCATGCACGTCGCGGCGGCTGTCGGTACGCCGGTTGTCGCGCTATTTTTCGTCCACGCTTACGGAGCAGAGACCGGCCCGTATGGGGAGGGACACATTGTTATCGAGCCGGAGATCGACTGTTTTCCCTGCGCGCACAAAACAACGTGTCCGCATCACGCATGCTTTGACCGCGTATCGCCTCTGGACGTTTCCGAAGCGGCCGAGTATCTGCCATCCACCGAGTGTGGCAACGGATTTTATGCGCCGAACGACAGCTTCCCGACAACGCGTGTCTATAGAACCTGTTTTGACGACCTCGGTTTATTCGACCTGAAACCCCTAAAAAAAATGCCCATGCGGGAAGCCGATATTTTCTCAAGAATATACCGTTATATGTTCCTTAAAGCGTCATACGGCGAAATTGATCCGGCATGCTGGAGCGGCTGCCTGAAAGATAACTTTATCCAATGGGATAAGGAACAGCGCGACGCCTGGGTTAAAAAAAAGGCGGCGCTCTTCGAGGGGCTGGCCGCAACAGCGGAGCAGGCGTTAAAACTTATTGAGAAGATGGGCGGGGACTATAAAAAGGGAGATATCGAAGCCGTGAAGCGCTCCGCTCCTGAAATAGTCCGTTTCGACAGGAAAATAACAAACCCCGCATTCGTACACGAGGAGCTAATGCCGATTGCCTCGCTGTTTAACCGTGGGAAAGGAAATATCACCGACATGGCTTTTGAAATCATGCTGGTTAAAACCAGGCTGTTATATGCCTCTGTGCGGGATTCGGCGCTGTCAGTCCGCCGTATGCTGGAACAATGGGGAACTACCAAAACCGGCGGAAGAAGAAACAGGATATTTGCCGATTGCAATAACGAAAGAGTATGAGGTAGTGTAGATGAAAATTCGTGAGACTATTATGAAAATCATTTTAAATAACGAAGAGATAGAGCAGGAAGTCGACGGGTTTAACACCCTTGGCGATCTCCTGGAGAATCTTAAAAGAAGTCGTTTTGGCGATCAGGAATTCATATCCGCAATATCTGTAAACGGAGATACCATCGAAGACTCCAAAAGGGCCGGCCTGGAAAACAGGTCAATCAGCGAAATAACCTCACTGGAGATAAGTACCGACCATCCTTTGGACGTGTCTCTACGAGTATTGGAGAACATGGGCGAGTTTTTAAGGCACTTGGTCGCCTTGATTAATCAAAGCGCGGACAAGTTCCGGATGGATGATGAAACCGACGCGAACAAATATTTTGTTAACTGCGTGGAAGGTCTCCAAACCTTTGTCGGCGTATTGGACAAGGTCAGGTCGCTAAATAACCTTGATCTGTCCCTGATTCAGCAAGGTTCCGTGTCAGCCGCCGAAAAGCAGGATGAACTGTTAAAAATCTTTAACTCACTGCATGTCACCCAGACAAACAGGGATTGGATTGCTGTAGCGGACCTGCTGGAATACGAACTGGCTCCGCTGATAAGTGATTGGAAAGATATTCTGCCCGCCATCTCGTCTGAGCTTCGAAAAAATAACGGCTGATTGCCGCTGATTTTATTTCTCGCCCGCCAGCGCCTCGGCAATGTTCAGAGTATGGTCCTTAACTCGCCTGTAGTCGTTTAACATGTCGGCAAAGATCATTGTTATATGGGGATCGATAGGGACGTCGGAAAGACGAGCAATATGCTGGGTGCGAACCTGCCGGACTTTATGAGTAATAGTGTCTGATTGCGGACCCGCCTTCACCATTATTTCCTTGTACCTGTTTTTCAACGCCTCATTTACAAGTTCAATGTACCCGTTAACCGCGTCGTGCAGGCCTGATATGTCATCTCTTTCTTTTTCAGGCAGCTTTAGATTTTCGTTTTTCAGTCTTAGGTGCAGTTTTAATATCTTGGCGATGTAGTCGCTTATCGATTCGTATTCGTCGGCCATGTGAAGCTGCTCTCTTCCTTCAATCGCGATATTTGTCGATATCTCGGAAGCCAGGAGGGCGGTTAAAAATATCGAGACTTCATTCTGAACTATATCGAGGGCCTCCTCCTTGTGGAAAATTTTCTTTACATGAAAATCTTCCACTATTTCGCCGCCAATTGCTTCCCTCAAGTGGTTCATCATGTCCAAAACGATCTTTCCCATCTTGAGAATTTCTGCCCGCGAGTTTTCTATCGCGATAACCGGAGTTTCGACCAATCCGGAATCGAGACGCGTTAGATGATGCACCTCTTTCGCCTTTTTATCGGGAATCAGTTTGTGAAGCAGTTTTTCGAGGAAACCGATAAGGGGAAGAAACAGAATTGTATTGGCCACGTTAAAACCGGTGTGTACTGTGGCAATGCCCAGAATTATATTGGGATAAGTCTCGGCGCCGTTTTTCAACAACATCTGTCCGGGATCCAATCCAAGAAAACTTTTTACCGCTAAAATATAGCTGGGGAAAAGCGTGATTATCCACGTGATTCCAATAACGTTAAAAATAATATGAGCGTACGCCGCGCGTTTCGCGTTTCTTGTCGCGCCCAGCGACGCCAGCCAGGCGGTAATGGTGGTGCCCAGGTTTTCGCCAAGGACCAGCGCGGCGGCTGATTCAAAATCTATCATGCCGGTGGAGGCGAGTCCCATTGTGATGGCAAGAGTGGCGGAGGAGGACTGAATTAAAAACGTAAGGAGACAGCCGACGAGGGCCGATTTGACAATTCCCAGGTATGTGCCCGCGTCGAACAGGGAAAACCATTCCACAAAGGCAGGCTCGCTCCGCATCGGCTTGAAGCCGTTTTTCATCAGCTCCAGGCCGAAAAATATCATCCCGATACCCATAATCGTCATGGCGACGAAGCGTACACGCTCGTTTTTTGAAAAGAGGAAGAAAAAGGAGGTAACGCCGAGTATCGGAAGCCCGTATTTGCCGATCTTGAGAACCAGTATCCAGCCTGTAATGGTTGTCCCGATGTTGGCGCCCATTATCACGCCTATAGCCTGAAGGAGCGTCATAACGCCGCTGTTTACAAGACCGACAACCATGACCGTTGTTACGGAACTGGACTGCACAAGACATGTGAACAGGACGCCGACCGTTACGGCTATAAAACGGTTATTCGTGACGGAGCTGATTAACGAGCGCAGCCTGTCGCTGGCGGATGTCTGGACGCCTTCCGACATGTATTTCATGCCAAGAAGGAAAATGCCCAGTCCGCCGACTGCCTGAAAGAGCATTTTGGACAGAACCGTTAGTTCCACTAATCCCCCTTATCGACAGTTGGCAAATTTTCGCGGCCCGTTAATATGAATAATGAGTCTCGTAATATACCACAACCGTTATGGAATGAATCGGTCCGATTATTAATACCCCAGGTGTGTCGTTAAAAAATCAAATAACGGTGAAGGAAGGGGTTGGGATTTTACCTCAGCGTGGAGAGGAAGCCGAGCTGGAACGCGTCGGGAGATTTTGAAAACTGCGGGCTTTTAACGAAGATTTTATATTTTTTGCAGACCTTTACGGTTTCTCCGAGTATTTCGGTTTCCACCCAATCCTTGTTGCCGCAGTTTGCGTTAAGCCGTTTGCCGGTCGCCACACCGTTGTTGTAAAGCATGGACCACTCGCTGGTGGTGTCTTTTACCTCGATCTTCTGTTCATTCGCGGAGACAGCGCCGGACAGCAACAACAGGACTGCCACAGCCAACGCTAGGATTATCGGTTTCATTTTATGCTCCTAAAAAAGCCCTGCCAGTGAATTGGAAAAGCCGTTCAGCAGTATCGGCTGGGCGACGTTCCAATCCATGTTAGTCTGCTTGGCGGTGCCTACTATCCTCGTCTGGTAGTTAATAAAGTCGCTTCTGCCTGTTGCGTTCTGCGTTTTGCGAACGTTACCCGCGCGCGCACTGCCGGCGGAGCTTGTGTCAACACCGCCGGGCACTTTTTCTGAGATTTGTACATCTACTACCAGCAGCCATTTGTCTATCTGCACCATCGATCCCAGAAGGCCGCCTACTACTGAACCGACAACCGCGCCTCCCAGACCGGTAGCCATTTTGGCCTTGCCGCCGCCGCCAATTTCGGAACCGGCCAGAGCGCCGCCGAAACCGCCTATCATCATGGCGTCTTCGGTCAAATCCTTCTTTTCGTGGTCAGCGAACAGCACGTTTGCCTGCAGTCTGTAGTGCGCCTCACTGGGCGACTTTGTCACCCTGTACCCGCGTTGTTCGATTTTTGATCTCACTACGCTCTCGATCATCATCGCATCCAGGTCCTGACGGTCGGAGGTGTTGCGAATCTTAATCCATACAACCTGCTGTTCGGGCTCTACAGGCTCCAGGAAAATGGTTTCCGACATTTTTACCGATGTTTCGAGCTTGCGCGATGATATGGCCTCGCCGGTAGTGGCGCATCCCGACGCAAATACAGAGGCGATAAAGATGGCGGCCATTACGGCTATATTTTTTACGGATGGTTTTATCATCAGAGTTCCCCGCTGATTATTACAATTAACTTTATTATTGTGTATGCCCTATCTGAATTATACGAGAAAAGTTTGAATTACCGCAAGCCGCCAGTCATACTCAGGAGATCCGGAATACGTTATCCCAGATGGAACCATTTTTGTAAGGGCCAATGACGGCCATTTTCATCTCGTCGTCAACAAGGTACCTGCGGGCGGCATTGAGTATCTGTTTTGACGTTACCGCATTTACTTCGGCCGTAAGCTCTTCCGGGGTTTTTATTTTACCGTGCAGAATCTCACGCATACCGTACAGGGAGGCCACTCTGCGCGAATCTTCCAGTGCCAGGTCCGTGTGCCCGTTAATATTTTGCTTCGCGCGATTAAGCTCTTCTTCCGGAATCTCTTCCGCCGTTATTTTTTCTATCTCGGCCACGGCGCACTTTAACGCCTCCTCCACCTTGTTAAGGTTTACACCGGCGCTGACGTGAAAAAGTCCGACGTCGTTATACAGGGATAGAGAGGAGTGGATGTAATATGCCAGGCCGCGCCGTTCCCGTATCTGGTAAAAGAGCCTGGAGCTCATCGCTCCGCCCAGAACCGTGTTCATAACTTTCAGGGCGGTCTCATCGTCGTGGCCGGATCCGCATGTCTGGAAACCGAAAATGAAATGCGCCTGCTCGGTAGCTTTTTCCCTTGCGAAGACGCGGTCGGTTTTCAGTTTTTTAAAAGGATCGGGTTTGGCCGGTTCCGAAGAATCGGTGTAAACAAAGTATTTATTGCAAAGCTCTTCGTTTTTTTTCGGATCGATGTCGCCGGCCGCGCATATCACCATGTTGGCGCCGTAGTAGAACCGTTCATGGTGTTGAAGGAACATATCCCTGGTAGCTGAACTGACAACCTCCTCCGTGCCGGCAATGTCCCATCCAAGCGGTTGGTCGCCAAGAATCAGGGAATGATAATCCAGATGTACCTGGCTCATGGGGTCGTCGTGGTGCATTCTAATCTCCTCAACGATAACGCCGCGCTCCCTTTGTATCTCTTCCGGATTAAACCTGGATTTAAGCAGCATATCGGAAAGGACGTCGTAGGCTGTTTCCATTTTTGCCGACGAGATTTTTACGAAGTACCCCACCATCTCTTCCGACGTAAAGGCGTTAAATGAGCCGCCTGAGCCGTCTATGGCGCTGGCTACGGCCATTGTGTCGGGATATTTCTCGGCCCCTTTAAAAAACATGTGCTCCATGAAATGGGATATGCCGTTATCGTCTCTGGTTTCATAGCGGCTGCCCGCGCGCACCAGCACCATGAGGGTAATGGACTTTGACGACGGGATAGGCACCGTCAGACAGCGGAGCCCGCCTGATAGCTTTGTCAGCGCATGTTCAAACCTGTTTTCCACCACGCTTAGGATTATAACCCACTTGCGCTAATCGGAGTAAAATATGGGACAATCGAAGCGCATGGATTTATACTGTATCCATGTCTGACCTTTGCGGTTAATATACCCCTTTTATGGCGCATGTACAGAGGTTTTGAAACCGGGAAACTATGAGAAATATTAGCGGATCGCGTATCGACAAGCTTCTGAGATCGTTCAATAAGTATAATAGCCATCGGATAGAATTCGCAAAGACCATCCTCACCGGAGATGAGATCGAATTTTTCAATGCCTTACCTCTTCTTTTACATTATGATTTCGGATTCCCAAGCAGTGTCGTGCCCGAGCAACCGGGAACATCGAGGCAGCCTCCCGCGGGAATTTACGACTTCACTGAGGATGAAGCACAGAGGGTCTGCTTAACATCAATTTTCCCTGACGAGGAGATTGTCGAACCGGCTGAAGGGCCCTTTATCCACTCCCTGGCTCTTGTAGGAAGCATAGGGAGCGTTGGCCAGACAATGACATCGGATTTCGATTATGTTGTGTTTATAAGCAAAAAGGAAATTGACAAGGCCGGCGTGATGGCGCTTAGAAGCAAGCTGAATGCGATTGAAGAATGGGCGATGAAGAACCTGGGAATGGAAGTCCACTTCTTTATTTCCGACTGGGAGGAGTTTAGCGAAAACCGTTTCGGGGAGTCCGACAAGGAAAACGTCGGCTCGGCGCTGGGCACTCTCTTTAAGGACGAATTTTACCGTACAGCGATCTTTATTGCGGGCAAAAGACCCTTTTGGTGGCTGTTACCGCCGGGCTTCCCGGAAGACTCACTGGAGGAGTTTAAAAAGGAGGCGGAGAAAAAAGACGCCCAGATCTGGGATAGATACCTTGACCTCGGGCATGTATTGTCCGCGAACGAAGAGGAGTTTTTTGGCGGTGTGCTTTGGCAGATGAACAAGGCGCTGGAATATCCGTTCAAGTCGCTTTTGAAGATGGGATTGATGGAAACGTACCTGTTCAGCGCTGAATCCGGCCTGTTGTGCGAAGAGTTGAAAAAAAGATTGTCGGAACTGGAAAAGATGGAAATGGATATCGATCCGTACATTATGCTGCTTAACCGCCAGACTACCTACTACCTGCATAAGGGCATGGATAAGGAAGCGCAGTTCCTTCGCGCCGCTTTCCTGAAAAAATCCGGCATACCGGTAAAAAAGGCGGAAGAGCTGCTGACTTCCCTTGAGTGGGAGATGAGTCAAAAAGAGAAGTACATCTCCGCCCTGATGGAACAATGGGGCTGGAGCGCCATGGAGCTGGAAGAGTTCAGCCGTCTCCTTACGGGAGAATCGGAGAACCGGTACCGGTCGCTCGGTGAGTTGAACAGATTTCTTATTGACGTATACAAGCGTCTTGATGACAGAATAAAGGAATCCGGTATCGGGGAGACGTCCATTTCGGACGAGGACATGGCGGTCCTTGGCCGCAGGATATTCGTCTATTTCGATCGCAGGTCGGACAAGGAGCGGAGGAACGACAGAAACCGCGGCGGCGAGATGGGAAGAAGGGCGCATAAACGAAAAGGAGAAAAGATACCGTACATTTATCCGGGTAACGCTCCGGAAGAACCATTGACGGAATGTGCTCTAACGGTCGGGAAGACGGACGACGGAAGCAAGGCGTGGCTGCTTTACGACTTTATTCTCACAGGTTCAACTCCCGAGGAGATGAGAAGTTTCAGGGAGCCGATAATGCATTTTCAGTCACTAATAAAAATGCTGGGCTGGATGGTTATCAACGGTATTTGGCGGCAAGGCGGCAAATTCTATTTCGACGGCGCCATGACCGGTTATAACGCGAAGGATGTGGAAATGATACTTGAGGAGTTGTACGTATTTTTTAGGAAAGATAAATATATACCGACACGCGAAGATTACCTTATGAAGAACGAGAGAATAGTTAAGGCGTTTATCATTCCCAATTTCGGCATGACTGAGACCCCCAACCGTGTGGAAAATGCGGAGATACTGATGCTGAACTCCTGGGGCGAACTGACCGTGCTTCCGCGCAAACCGGAAAAAGAAGCCGTCAAGGAGATTGCCGGACTGCTCGTGGAATCAAGCGAGTTTAAAAAACCTTTTACCTTCACTGTCTCCCCGCCTCTTTCACAGGAAGATCCGGGTTTGGCCGACGAGTTCAATCTCGGCGTGTCAAGGCTCGTTGATCTGTCACGGGCCGCTAATCTAAAGAAAAGGAAAGCAAAAATTGATTCTTTCAATTAAAAGAAGGTTGCGTTTTTTCCTGTCACGCTCTATCTATATTAACTATGGCTGAATCAAACTTTGACAGAGAAAAAGTAAGCGTACTGATAGCCGAGAACAATCCCGGAAAAAGGCTGGAACGGATTGAGCTGCTCCGCACGCTGGGATATACGAGGATAACCCAGGCCGCCGACGGCAGCGCCGCTTTTCATGCCCTGAAGCGGAGGAGCATTGACATAATCCTGTCGGCCTTGAAGATGCCCCAGATGAACGGCGCAGCCCTTTTGAAAGTTGTTTCCTCGGACGATGAACTGCTCGACATACCGCTTGTTTTTGTAACCGACTCAATCAGCAAGGAGTTCGTGAGGGAGGCGGGCAGATACGGCGCGGCTGGAATTATGATTGAACCGCTTGATGGGCAGACACTCGATGAAAAAATTATTGGCGTTATGCAGAGCCAGGAAGATGAAAAATCGGAAGAGATCAACGAAATGTTTGCGGAAGCTCAAAAGCTGGTAAGCGAGGGGAAATTGGATAAGGCGCTGAAGGTTTTCGAAAACATCCTGGCAGTGCACGAGGACGCGGAAGTATACGCAAACATGGGTTATATAATGTCGGCACAGGGAAAGTTTGAGGATGCGATGGTAGCCTTCAGAAAGGCTGTAATGATAAATAACGTGCACGCCAAGGCGTATAAATCGATAGGCGAGGTGTATATTAAAAAAGGCGAACCTGATGAGGCCGAAAACTATTTCCAAAAGGCCGGGGATATCTTCCTGGAACGCGACCAGGACAACGAGGCGGAGGAGTCGTTCAACGAAGTGTTGAAGCTCAATCCGAATACAACAAACGTATATAACAGTCTGGGAATCCTTCACAGGAAAAGGAATAATTACAAGGAGGCCGCAAGAATGTATGAAGCGGCTCTGAAAATAGACCCCACTGACGAGAACATCTACTATAACCTCGGCAGGGCCATGCTGGAAGACAAGCGCATAGACGAAGCCAAATCCATGTTCAAGCAGGCGCTTAAAATGAAACCAAGCTTTTCTGAAGCAAAGCGCATGCTTCTTTCAATAGAGGTCGGCTCGAGGTGATACCGCCAATCAAGGCGCCAGGTTTGGCAAGAACGTGCGCGAAGATTGCGGCCGGATAAAGAAAAAACTCCATTTTGACTTGCACGGTACTTTCAGATATAGACGGCTGGCATGATAAATAGAAATATCGAAACTGCAAAAACAGTATTTCTGGTTGTCCATAACAATCGGGAAAAACGCAGCTACATCGTTGATACGCTCAAAGAGTGCGGTTTCACCAACGTAGAACAGGTGGAGGACGGAGCGGCGGCCTTCCATGTATTGAAACGAAGACCAATTGACTGCGTAATATCGGCGTGGGATATGCCGCAGATGAATGGCTTGACTTTTTTAAGGGTAATTTCCGCTGACGAGGACCTCTATAACATCCCCTTTATAATTATTGCGACCAATATCAGCCGTGAGACGGTCATAGAGGCGGGTAAATACGGTGTTACCTCGATACTGCTGGAACCGTTAGCGAAAGATGCGCTTCAAAAGAAAATCAACTCCGTCTTAAAGATGCGCATGGGAGAAAAAACCGATGCGGCGGAAGATTTTTTCAAAAAGGCAAAAAAGCTTACGGATGAAGGCAAATACGATGAGGCGTTGCTACTGTACAAAAGGATGCTGGAAGCATACGAGGACGCGGAAGTATATTACAACATAGGCTATATAAAAACGGCACAGCAAAAGTACGACGAAGCGCTCATCGCATTTCGCAGGGCCGTCATGATAAACGGCTTTTATGCAAGAGCCTACAAGAAAATGGGCGAAGTCCACCTTAAAAAGGGAGACCCTGAAAAAGCGGAGGAGTATTTCACAAAGGCCGGCGATATTTTTCTTGAAAGGGAGATGGACAACGAGGCTGAAGAGGCTTACAAAGAGGTGCTAAAGATAAATCCGGATACCACTAATGTCTATAACAGCCTGGGTATCCTCTACAGAAAACAGGGAAAGCTTGAAGAGGCTGTAAAGCAGTACAATATGGCAATAAAGGTTGATCCTGAAGACGAAAATATCTTGTACAATATGGGCCGCGCACTGCTGGATGCCGAGCGGATTGACGACGCAAGGAACGCCTTTACCAAGGCTCTTGAAAGGAACCCGGATTTTACGGAAGCAAAGAGCATGTTGCAGGCAATCGACCTCGGTTTCAAATGACCGGGTTGTTTCGCCCGTTTCTTTAACCGTGGTGGGAAAATTCCGTAAGGTCGGCCTTCTCCAGCTGGTTCGACAGGTCGCGGCCCAAAAACCGGCTCCCGACGACCTGTGCGCGTTTTTCGGAATCGGTTACATAAAACTTCTGGTTTCCGCCGCCGTCTTCGTTTAGCAAACCGTTTTCTTCCAGTGTCTGCTTGAGCTTTAACGCGGCGGCACGCGCCGAGTTGACCAGTGCAACGCCCGGGCCGCAGACCTTGCCGATGACGCCTTGCAACAGAGGGTAATGCGTACAGCCAAGTATCAGCGTATCGACGCCGTTTCCTTTAAACGGCTCCAGATATATCCGGGCGACCTGCTCGGCAACGGGGTTATCCGTCCATCCCTCTTCGGCAAGCGGTACAAAGAGCGGACACGCTTTGCTTATCACGTTTTTTGCGCCTTTTTGTTTGAGCAGTTTGTCGTATCTTCCGGACTCTATCGTGGCATGGGTTCCAATGACGCCGATTCCGGCGCCGTTCGTGATGTGCATCGCTTCCTCCACTCCCGCCTCTATCACGCCGAGGATGGGGATGTTAAACGAACTTCGTAGTTCCGGGATGCTCACGGCGGAGGCGCTGTTGCATGCCACGACTATCGCCTTGACGTCCATCGAAAGAAGAAACCGGCCATTTTCGAGCGAATAACGTATTACGGTCTCACTTGATTTCGTTCCATACGGAACCCTGGCGGTATCCCCCAGATAGATCAAATTTTCCACCGGCAACAGTTTTTCGATTTCGCGCAGAACCGTAAGCCCGCCGATCCCGGAATCGAATATGCCTATCGGCCGAGCATCGTTTATCATCTGCGCCTTTTTTCTTTAGGGCTGATCCATTTTTGCACTTCACCGCGCGTAAAAGGATGCCGCGTGTCCAGATGGCCGGCAAGGGTTTCCATCTCCTTGCCGTCGGAAAGTATCTGTACTCCCAGAGCGTCGAAATTGGCGAATATCGTTCGGGCAATGGAGGCAACGGTAAGCATCTCGCACGTTGTTCCGCCCGGATGATCTTTTTTCAACCGGGAATTGAAGTCCAGGTAAACGATGTTACGGCTGTCCACGAACGCCCTGTTGATTTTTGCGCTTTGCGGAACGGTGCGCCCGTAAGTGGTGGAACCTTCGATCAACTGTTCGATAACGGCGCGAATCTCGAATTCGATAAATTTATTACGGGGAATGTCGCGTATTTCCGGTTTTAAGACGCCGCCATTATCAAAAAAAATGGTGACTTCCCGTGTTGACGAGGTAAGACCCGTCTGATTTTTTGATATGGCGGGAGTCGATGTTAACAGCAGACAAAACATTAACGCCGCCGCTAAATTGATTTTCATAGGTTCCTGTCATAGTCGGTAAGCGCGGAATAAAAGAGCGCGGAAAGTTTTTTGTAATAATCGCTTCCATTCAGTCTGATTTCATCTTTCGGGTCGTTTAAAGCGATTACCTCAATCACAACCGCTGGCATGTCTATGCCGTAAAGGGTAAGCAGACGGCTGGATCTTACAAAGAAATTTTTATTGCGATAAAACCCGCCCAGGTGTTTTCGCAGTTTTTCGGCCAGCACAAGGCTGGATGTTCGATGTTTTCCATTTACGTTTTTCCATGATAGTGAAGTCGATTTTTCCTTTTCCCAGATATAGATTCCGAGGTCGCGAGACGACTGGTCGAAACCGGATGCCGCGTGAAGGGAGATGTAGACGTCCCCATGCGATTTTGCCGCGGCGAACGATCTGTCGGCCTGGGCGGCTTCGGAGATTCCGGAATGCGTGATAACCACCTTTACCCGCTCCCCGTTTTGCTCCTCAATAGTTTCCTTAATGAGGCGCGCAAGTTTTCGGGTAACGTCTTTTTCCAATGCGAGGTTCATGCTTTTTGCTCCAAAATCCCTTCCGCCGTGACCGGGGTCGATAACGACCGTC
>JBHHVT010000022.1:0-16459 GCA_046754425.1 Nitrospinota bacterium
AAAGGGAAGTTTGTGCGCGAAAAGCTTATCGAAGTGGAGTTCCACCATCATGTTGACTCTATGCCGGAACTGACGGAACTTACTCTGGACCATGAAGACGGAAACAAGAAGCGGCTAAGGTTCCAAAACCAGAATAAAGGGATAGGCGAGGTTATAGGAAAGCTGGCGACCCTCTACCCGGTAAAGGACATATCGGTGCGCGAACCCTCCGTAGAGAGCATCATCCGTTCCATCTATGAAAAGAGGGCGCTCCTGCCGGAGCAGTCGGGCAATGATGAACCGCATCGCGCCGTTTCAATCGACGGCCGGGAAGGTAAAAAATGAATCCGGCTCTATTTGCCAAGTTCGCTTCCGTAACTTTTCAAAAGCAGATTACCTACAGGTTCGATTACTTCATGGGGATATTGAACGGCTTTTTATACGTTTTCATTTTTACGTCGCTCTGGAGGGCGCTATACGCACATATGCCGCAGGAGCCGCACAGCGGGTTTACGCTTACCGGCATAATCACATACGCTGTATTTGCCATGGCGCTGAAGATTTCCTTTTCCATGGACGACACCGTTGTCTACAAAAAGGTGCAGGACGGCGGCGTGGCCATCGACCTGATGAGGCCGGTCTCATTTTACTTTATGAACCTTGCCGAGAGCGTGGGTTATTCGATATTTCACATATTCGCCAGGGCGCTGCCGATACTCGTCATATCAGTTCTTATTTTCAATGTACATTTTGATATGGGGCTGGACCGCGTCGGGATTTTCGCCGTTTCGGCTCTTTTCGGCTACCTGATACTTTTCATGATTAACTATCTCATCGGGCTTTTGGCGTTCTGGTTTTTGGAAGTTTTTCCTTTCCAGCTTTTCAAGTACGGTCTTATCACGTTTTTAAGCGGCGGCATCGTTCCCGTGGACTTTTTCCCGGACGCGATGCGGCCTTTCATAATGATGCTGCCGTTCCAGTACATACATTACACGCCAACGGTGATTATTCTGGGGCATGTCGATGCCGGAAGAGCAGCCGAGCTTGTTTTATACCAGGCGGTGTGGGTTGTCCTGCTGGCGCTTTTGTCGAAGAGCGCGTGGAGCGCGGGGAAAAACAAACTGGTGATACAGGGAGGCTAGGTGGAGACGTTAAAGATATATCTGTCGCTTGCGCTTACGGCTTTTCGCGCCAGGATGGAGTACAAGACCAGCTTTTTTATCTATATTTTCGCCATAATCTTTTACTACATCGGCCAGATTGGCCTTTTGGTGGTGATACTTGCGCGCTTTAAAAGCATAAATGGATGGACGCTCGGCGAAATCGCCTTTCTTTACGGACTGCTCGCTTTCACACAGGGCTTTGCCACGATGTTTTTTTCCTCCATGAACAACTTCGACACGATGATTGTAAAGGGAGAGTTCGACAGGCTCCTTGTCCGTCCACTCAGCCCGATGGGTCAGGTGCTGTTTTCAAAGTTCGAGGCCTCCACGCTGGCGCACTTCATGCTCAGCGTTCCCGCCCTCTATTACGGCTCCCGGCTTGCGGGAGTGGAGTGGACTTTATCAAAGTTGATGTTTTTTCCGCTGGCCATCGCGGGCGGCGTGATGATACAGGCGGCAATAAGAATACTTGTCTCTACGGTTGCTTTCTGGACTTTCCGTAACACATCTCTGGTCCATACGGTTGTCTTTTCCAGCAAGGAGTTTGTCGTTTACCCCATCACGATATACAACAGCGGCGTACAGTTTTTTCTAACGTTCATTTTCCCGATAGCGTTTATCAATTTCTATCCCGCGCACTATTTTCTCGACATGAGCGGCGATATGCTGCTCTACCCCGTTTTGCAGATTCTTACGCCGCTGGTGGGGATGATTTTACTGGCATTGTCAATTGTCGCCTGGAGAAGCGGCATCAATCACTACCAGAGCACGGGCAGTTAGCGCCGTGTCGGCGCCGACAACTCACTGTCGCTGATGCAGGTAGCCTCTTGGTAGTTTCCTGTAAATGTAATTTAACGGCTACCATGCGATGGGCGATTGTATTTTGAAAAAAATATATTTAATATGGGTCCCTCAATAATCAAATTAAATCAAATGTGGGATGTTTTAAAAATCATCTGTTAATGCAAATGCACGGAGACGCCCTTAAATGTTGATTAGACTTTCAACCGTACTGCTGGCCGCATTTATTTTTGCATCGTGCTCAGGCACAGGCGGCGATGAGCCTGCGCAAAAGCCCGTCTCTGATAAACCCGCCACGAAAACAGAATTGACCACTGGCTCGGCGCAGCCGGAAAAACAGATTTTCGATTCGGAACAGATCGCAAGAGGGGAGAAACTGTTTAACGAAAAGTGCGTGAAATGCCACAAGAAATACGCCGAGGGCGAACCGTACTGGCAGACAAAAGATAAGGACGGGAATTTCCCGCCGCCGCCGCTGGACGGTACGGCTCACGCCTGGCACCATCCTACGGAAGTGCTCATCAAATATATAAAAAAGGGCGGTAAGGAATACGGCGGCACAATGAAAGGCTTCGAAGGCGATCTTACGGACAGCCAGATAACGGATATTATTGTCTGGATTACATCTCTTTGGCCGAAAGATGTTTACGACAAGTGGTATCGCAGGGACCAGATGACCCGCAACTGGAAGAAGGACGCCTCTCCACCTATGTAGCCCGTCCGCCGTTTGACGACCGCTTCCCCTTTGTTACCATTGCGCAACAGCCGCCGCAGCTTTCGAATATTCGTTTTTCCTTTAGTTCCCTGCGGAATTGCGTCATCAATTCGTTGTTCCACAATTTTAAAAACGGCTCTTTCCGGATGTTTCCGACTGCGTAGTTGGAGCATGGGAAAACGTCCCCGTAGGCCGACAGCGCCGCGCTCGACCACGGCGAAAAGCAGGTTTTGTCTGACAGATCCAGCCTGTTTCGGTAGACGTCAATCACATCGTGCGTGCTTATTCCGGGCGGCGTGAGGCGGAGCTGGACAGTCGAATTTTTTACCGCATGAGTTATTTTTTCGAGCTGCTCTTTCAGTAAAGCCGTATCGAATCCGTTTACCGGTTCTACACGCACCTCTTTTAAATTGGCGGACATATCGAATCTGTCCGTTGAAGGTATCTTGTAATGCGTAATCGGATTGAATATGTCGAGTTCCAGCTCTTCCGTGATGGCGTAGAGTTCCGCAAGTTCCCCCGCGTTTTCACGCGTCATTACGCATTTAAGCGCCAGGAGCGGGTATCGCTTTTGGGCCCTTTTTTTCGCCCTTACAAGCAGTTTAAGGTTATTCATTACTTTTTCAAACGAACCCGGAACCTTTACGGTATCGTCGTGAGTTTTGCCCAACCCTTCCACGGATACGCCCAGCGCGACGGTTCCCCTGCCGAACATGCCGCGGCATCCCAGCTCGACGAACTCGCGCGATATATCCTCGTTTAAATGTAGGCCGTTGGTGACCAGGTAGACTTTGTGCCGCCTGCAGGCATGGCGCACCAGTTCCATAAGGTCTTTACGCAATAGCGGCTCGCCGCCGGTGAACGAGATGAGACCGAAGGGGAGTATCTGATCGATGACACTTTTTATTTCACTTGCAGTGAGTTCTTCTCCCTGTTTTTCCTTCAGCCTCGGGTCGTCCAGCAGGTCATAGAACTGGCACATGCGGCAGCGGAAATTGCACCTGTATGTAAGTTCCACAAAAAGCGTCATCGGCCTGAAGGCATGGCCGCCGCCGGCGCGGAACGGCAGCTTGGCATACGATTCCAGAAATAAGTTGTAAAGCTTTGAGTAGTCCATATCGGTTAAAGTATATCCCGCGCCGATTAAAGAGCGCCTTATAGTTTTTATCGGCAGATAAAAAGAAATGTTGCATCCAAACCGCAAAAAGGTAAAGAATGATACCGATACAGTTTATTTCGGATGAATCTTTTATAAGGAGGCGGATATGCCGGAACCCAGGGTTGCACAAAAAGGGCCATATGTTATGAATATGGAACCGGACAGCTATATCTATTGCGGCTGCGGACTTTCAAACAAACAGCCGTTTTGCGACAATGCCCATAAAGGAACGGAATTCGAGGGCAAAAAGGGCGTCGCCATGCTGGTTGAGGTAGAGGAAGAGGGTGAAAAGGCGTGGTGCGGCTGTAAGCAGACCAAAACGCCGCCGTTTTGCGACGGCAGTCACGAAGAACTTTGAACCGTATAACCGTTTAAATAGGAGGGATGAGATGGCTGAACCGAAAATCGCCCAAAAAGAGCCGTATGTTATCGATATGGAACCGGGGGAATATCACTGGTGCGCGTGCGGACATTCCGCCACACAGCCGTTTTGCGACGGTTCCCACGAAGGCACGGGTATCGCTCCGCTGCAGGTAAATATTGAAGAGGCCGGTAAAAAACCGTGGTGCGGCTGCAAGCATACCAAAACGCCGCCATACTGCGACGGCGCGCATACGGACCTTTAGTTACACACCAATCAACCACAAAAAATAATGTAGGGGCGGTTAGCGAACCGCCCCTGCCTATTATGCCGTATAAAAGTTTCAGGGTCGGCCGGGTTCACTTGAAACCGGGCAGGCCGCTTATCGTCGGGGTGCTTAACGTCACTCCCGATTCCTTCAGCGACGGCGGCAGCTTTTACAAAAAGGCAAAAGCTGTCGACCGCGCACTGCGCATGGAAGAAGAAGGGGCGGACATAATCGACGTGGGCGGCGAGTCGTCGCGTCCTTTTTCAAAACCGGTAACCTTAAAGGAAGAACTCCGGCGCGTAATTCCGGTAATAGAAGCGATTAGGAAAAAATCGTCGGTTCCCATCTCCATCGACAGTTGTAAACCGGAAGTGGCGCGCGCGGCGGCGCTTTCCGGCGCGGACATGCTCAACGACATTACCGGCTTTACCGCTCCCGCCATGGCGGAGCTTGCGGCGGATCTGAAAAAGCCCGTGGTGATAATGCACATGAAGGGCGATCCTCGAACCATGCAAAAAGCGCCGCGTTATAAGGATGTTGCGCGCGAAGTGACCGGTTTTTTAAAACGGCGGGCAAAAATACTTGAAAAGCTCGGCGTTCGCCGCATCATCGTCGATCCCGGCATCGGCTTCGGTAAAACTATAAAACACAATCTTGAACTGTTAAAAAACATCGATAAATTTTCCGCGCTCGGCTATCCGGTCATGGTCGGCGCGTCGCGGAAATCGTTTATAGGCAAAATCAGCGGCGCAAATATCGATGACCGTTTGGGAGGTTCCCTGTCCGCGCATCTGTGGTCGATTAATCACGGGGCGTCGCTCATCCGCGTACACGACGTGGCCGCCCACCGCCAGGCGCTGGATATTTACGGCAAAATACATTTTTAAAGGCCTGTTTCCAAATATCACAACTTACATATAACCGGGAATCATATAAATAACTGTATAATAAATATGCTAATAATATATCATTTCTGCTATTATTAATGAGTGGAGTGTGAGTTTGATGCCGAAAAAAGCAGACAAAACAAAATAAAACATGGCATAGACTTCAAGGAGGCGCAAAAACTTTGGCTGGGGAAAACTATCGAATTGCCCGCCAGGCAATTTAATGAAAAACGATCTCTTGTAATAGGGAAGATCGCCAGAACATATTGGAGCGCAATTATTACAAGGAGAAGCAGCATTGTCAGGATAATTTCCGTAAGGAGGTCACGCGATGAAGAAAAAGAAATCTACGAAAATAGTTAAGACTACTTCAAGGAACTTGGAGGAGAGGTTTTCAAAAGGCGAGAGTGTGATCGACTATTTTGATACGGGAAAAACAGTGCGGCGCATAAATCTCGACATGCCTGTGTGGGCGCTTAAAGGTTTGGACGCCGAATCGACCAGACGCGGCATTACGCGCCAGTCGCTAATAAAGACATGGATTATCGACAGGCTGGATGCGCTTAGGGAAAAAAGATCGGGCTAGCGCTACGTTACGAGGCGCAATAAAAATCGACTCCTTCGGTGAAGCCGGCTTTTTCCGCAAGGCCGCGAATCAGGTCGCGCGCACCCCACGACGCTACGGCGGAAATAAGGAGCGATCCCTTAAATGAATCCATCGCTTCGGCGGGATAAACCGGTAGTCCCAGTTTTTTGCCGCCTATTCGGCGCGGGTTGATGTCGATATAGGCGGTAATGTTCGCCCCTTCTTTTTTCAGATAGCGCCCCAGCGTCCTGCCTGTGGTTCCCGCGCCCTGGATAACCACCTTTTTACCGTTGGCCAGTTTTGCCAGGTAGTTGGCGCGCAGTTTGTGGAAATTTTTCCGCGAATATCTGCCGGAGCGGCGCGAAAGGCGGGAGGGGCAATCGCGCCACCTTAGGAGCGGCTGTGCCAGCTTGGCCATTTTTATGCCGGCAAATCGCGCCCTCAGCCAGAGGTCGTAATCTTCCGGCCCGTCGAAATCGCGGTAGCCGCCCAGGCGGCCGCATAAGATTTCCCGCCTAATCATTACGGACGGGTGCGGCATGGGGCTTTCCACAAAAATCTCGCGCTCGATATCGCTCGGAGCCAGCAGTGAGTTAATCCATTTCCCGTAACGGCGGTAACCTTCCCGAACACTGTTACCGTTGTTGCCGAACAGCTCCACTGCCGATCCGACAATGCCGACATCGCTGTTTTTATCAAGATATTCAATCTGCAACGCCAAGCGCTCCGGACGGCAGACATCGTCCGCGTCCATCCTTGCTATAAATTCGCCCCTACAGTTTTTTATCCCAAAATTTAGGCAGTCCGCGAAGCTTTCACCGCCGAACCTGAAAACATCGACGCGCCCGTCTTTCAAGGAGTATTCCTTTAATATCGAGGCCGAATCGTCCGTCGAGGCGTGGTCGACGGCTATGACCTCGAACTCCGTGTACGTTTGCGATAAAAGCGAATCCATCGCTTCCCGAAGGTAGGCGGCACCGTTTTTTACCGGCATGAGGACGGAGACAAAATCCCTTTGCGTTTTACTGATAAAAGTCATAGGCTCTAAGTGTTAAGCATAATAAACTTGATACTGACAGAAGATTAACAGAATCCGGAGGATAGATGACAACCAAAGAAGAAGTTGAAAAAGCGCTTGACGAAGTGCGGCCGATGCTCATGAGCGACGGCGGCAACGTGGAACTGATTGACGTAAACGACAACGGGGTCGTTCTGGTAAAGTTGCAGGGCTCCTGCTCCGGCTGTCCCAGCGCCACGATAACGCTGCGGCAGGGTATAGAACGTATTGTAAAGGAAAAAGTGCCTACCGTGACCGCGGTTGAGTCGATAGGCTGACAAGCCTTTTCAAACATCATGAAAGATACGGTTGAAAAAGCTCTCTCGACAGTAAAGTATCCTGGTTTCGACAAGGACATCATCGCGCTCGGCATGGTGGAGGAAGTCGCGGGTGACGACAATCTGGTCGTCGTAAAGATGAAAGCCCTTACAGCCGCGGGCGAAACAAGGGAAAAACTCGAAAAGGAGATAAAAAACGCTCTCTCGATAGAGGGCATTAATTGCGAGGTACGGTTTCCCGATCCTCAGCAGCCTGCCAAACAGCCGCCGCAACAGCCCGAAATGCCTCCCAGACGGCCAATAGAGGGCGTAAAAAACACCATCCCTATAGCCAGCGGCAAGGGCGGCGTGGGTAAATCCACGGTAAGCGTAAACTTGGCCATCGCGCTGGCAAAGGCGGGTCACAAAGTCGGGCTATTGGACCTCGATGCTTACGGACCGTCCATACATACGATGTTGGGGCTTACCGGCCAGCACCAGGTTTCGGACAAGGGAAAGCTCCTGCCGGTCGAGAAACACGGCCTGAAGGTAATATCGGTGGGACTGCTACTCGACAAGGGTATGCCGCTCATATGGCGCGGCCCGATGGTTGCCAAACTGGTAATGCAGTTTTTCTACGACGTTGACTGGGGAGAGCTGGACTTCCTGATAATGGATCTTCCGCCCGGCACCGGCGACGTACAGTTGACCATGATTCAAAAGCTGGAGGTTACCGGCGCGATTGTTGTTACAACGCCGCAGGATGTTGCCCTGACCGATGCCGAAAAGGCGGTAAACATGTTCAAACAGACGGATACAAAAGTGCTCGGAATTGTCGAAAACATGAGCTTTTTCATCTGCCCGCACTGTAAGAAAGAATCCGGGATTTTCGGCCGGGGCGGAGGTAAAAAAGAGAGCGAGCGTGCCGGCGTGCCGCTTTTGGGGCAAATCCCGCTGGAAGGCAAAGTCACGAGCAGCGGCGACAGCGGCGAGCCGATAGCGCTGACGGAAGACGGCGTTGGAGGCAATTTCAAGGAGATCGCGGCCAAAGTGGCGGACATGCTCATCGATTCGCGAAGGTTGACGGCTTGACGCGCCTTTCAGGACGCTCCCCCTATTTCCATCTGGCAGTTTAAATACGATAATAAAAAGATGGAACGATTATCGCGCGTAAAGCCGGATATGATAGTGGGAGCGGGCTAGTGGAGACGGTCGCGAACTCTACCAAACGTACGATTCGGATTTCCGATCTTTCGCATTTTCGCGACCTGTGCGGAGTGAATGACGAAAGTCTGCGTCTTATCGAAAAAATGCTGGCAGTGGAAATAGGTGTGCGCGACGATACCGTTTTTATAAACGGCGAGGACGATAATGTCCTCAGCGCGTCGAACCTCCTTTTGCAGTTCAACGAGCTTATCGACGCCGGAGTGTCGCTGGGAAAAGACGACATCAGATTTATAAGTAAATATTTATCGGAAAACCCGACGGCGGCGATGAAAGAGATGTTCGGCGAGGGCGCGCGCCTAAAGACCTCCAACAAGCAGATTGTGCCGCGGAGCATAGCTCAAAGGGGCTATATTTACTCGCTTCAGCATTCGGATGTTGTGATAGGAATCGGTCCCGCTGGCACCGGCAAGACATACCTGGCGATGGCGGTTGCCGTTTCGGAGCTTCTCAAGAGGAAAACCAACAGGATTATTCTTACAAGGCCCGCCGTGGAGGCGGGTGAAAGCCTCGGTTTTCTGCCGGGGGATCTGTTGGAAAAGATATCTCCATACCTGCGCCCGTTGTATGACGCGCTATACGAAATGCTGGGCCACGATAAACTTCACTCCTTGATGGAACAGGGGCAGATAGAAGTCGCGCCGCTCGCCTACATGCGCGGCAGGACACTTAACGATTCCTTTATAGTTCTGGATGAGGCACAAAACAGCACTTCAGAACAGATGAAGATGTTCCTGACAAGGCTTGGCATTAATTCAAAGGCGGTCATTACAGGCGACATCACTCAGATTGATCTCCCCAAAGGGCGTATCTCCGGACTGGTAGAGGCAAAGAACGTACTGTCGAACGTGCCGGGGATTGATATTATCTATTTCTCAAAGCGCGATGTTGTAAGGCATGAGCTTGTGGAAAAGATAATCGGTGCGTACGAGGGACAAGAGGCGGGAGCAGAAGAAAAGAGTTAGCAGATGCCGACTGATTCCAAAAGCGGAAACAAGCCGGGTTCCGAAAAACATTTTTTTAAAAAGTTTTTCGGAAGGAGACACGGCAACGGCCGGCAAAACGGCCGTCTGGACACGGCCACCCGTTACGACCACATACAGTTTTACATGCTGCTCAGCCTTGGTGTTATCGCGCTTTCGACACTGTTTTTTGTCCCTTCAAATCAAATCGACACAAAGTCGTTTTCCGAAGGCGAGGTGGTGCGGCGCAATATATATTCCCATGATGACATCCTTATAGAAGACACCATAAGCACGCGCCTCAAGCGGCAAAATGCGGCCGACTCCGTAAAGGCCGTTTACGATCTAGACCTTGAACCGCTAACTGCTGTTTCCGGAAGGATTGACGAGGCTTTTGCCGTCATGATACGCGGCTATAAGAATAACGTTCCGGAACCGTACAAATTCGTTATGCGGGAGCTGGAGATAGGCGAAACGGCCGAAGACGAAGCATCTTTAGCAAAAGGCGGTAAAGAGAGGTCGAAAATCTTTGCGGAACTTAAAGAGTATGAAAAGTCGAAAAGCTACTCGAAATTGGAAAAAGAGTTTGTTGCGGCGCTGGGACTAAAGGTATCGGATGAAACTCTTAAACTGCTTCGGTGGCACCATTACGGCCCGCAGATAGCGGGCTGGTTAAAGGAGATACTGGGAGACCTTATGCGCTCGGGAGTTACCCATAACAAAAGCTTTCTGCCGGAAACGAGCAGAAATGGTATTACGATTGTAAATGCCGCTTCGGGGACGATTATGGGGCAGGTGAAACTTGACGATTTTTACGACATGGACGAAGCCGCCGGGTTTGTCCGCAAACGGATCCGCGAAGTCGTGCCGTCGCGCTTCCCGTCACTGAAGCGCGAGCTTACCAAGCTCCTTGGCGGCATGCTTCAACCGAACCTAACCTATAACAAGTCGGAAACGCTGAGGCTTAAAAACAGGGCAAGCATGGAGGTATCGCCCGTCTATTTCCAGGTCAAAAAAGGGGAGCTGATTGTACGAGAAGGCGAGAAGCTTACGCCGGTGCATCTGCTGAAACTGGAAGGGATAAGCGAGGAGCTTAAAAAGGGCAGCCGCACTCAGTCGGTGGGCGGTATGATGCTATTCCTTGCGCTTGTCGTTATCGTATCATGGATATACATTGACCATTTTGCTCCGGATTTTGCCGACAGCAGGTCAAATGTCGTTTTGCTCGGGCTTATCTTCGTGGGACAGATTGCGCTTTTAAGGCTTTTCGGAGCCGGTGCCGAGGTGTTTGCGATACATAAGCCGGATATAGAGTTTTCCTCCTATCTGTACGCCGCTCCTTTTGCCGTCGCGCCTTTGCTTGCGGCGATTTTCTTTTCGCGCGAGGTGACTTTGCTGGTGGCGCTTGTCACCGCCGTGTCAAGCGGTTTTCTTTACGACCCACAGCAGCAGTACCTGCTGGTGGCGCTGGCGGGCGGAATGACGGCCGTTTTCGAGGTCGGCCGGATTAAGCGGAGGACGGACATCTGGAAGGCCGGATTGCGGATAATGGGCGCGAACCTTGCCGCGATTGCCATAAGCAATACTCTGGGGAGCATGCTTT
This sequence comes from Nitrospinota bacterium, assembly GCA_046754425.1. Taxonomy (GTDB): domain Bacteria; phylum Nitrospinota_A; class UBA7883; order JACRGQ01; family JACRGQ01; genus JBHHVT01. Next base: position 11,023 of record JBHHVT010000022.1, read on the forward strand.
TTAGTGCGACCGGGCTGGAAAACATGATTTTCGGCGCGTTAGGCGGTGTCATCGTTGTGGGACTCACACTTACGTTTTTACCGCTGATCGAACTGTCGTTTCCTGTTGTGTCCGACATCAAGCTGCTGGAACTTCAGGATCTCAACCACCCGCTTCTTGCAAGGATGGCCGTGCAGGCGCCGGGGACGTACCATCATAGCGTCATAGTGGGGAACCTAGCGGAGGACGCCGCCGAAGCGATAGAGGCAAACCCGTTGCTTACGCGCGTCGGGTCGTATTTTCACGACATCGGCAAAATGGACAAGCCCGAATACTTCATAGAAAACCAGCGCGATTCCGTCAACCCGCACGATAAGCTCACCCCTTCGATGAGCGCGTTGATACTTTTGTCGCATGTAACCAAAGGGCTGGAGATGGCGAAGGAACATAAGCTGATTCCGCAAATCAGGGACATGATTGTAGAGCATCACGGCATGCAGCTCATAAAATATTTCTACCAAAGGGCCAAGGATCAGGAAAAGCCCGGCATGTCTCCGGTTAAAGAGGACGATTTCCGTTACAGCGGCCGAAAACCGCGCACGCGGGAATCCGCTATTGTAGCGCTTGCCGATTCCGTTGAGGCGGTATCCCGCACGCTTAAAAACCCCAACTCGTCACGTTTAAAGCAGGTGGTGCTCAAGGTAATTAACGACAAGTTCCTAAGCGGACAGCTGGACGATTCGCACCTCACACTGCAGGATATGAAAAAGATTGCCGAAAGTTTCGTGCGAATACTACACGGAGTCGTTCATTACAGGGTCGAATACCCGGAGGAAAATCTGGATGACAAAACTGCTGATAACAACGAGGCGGGGAGTAAAATCACCGAACGTTACAAGGATCAAAAAAAGATTTCGGTCGATTTTGAAAGAATTGAGTAACCCGGAAGGGGAACTCTCCATCTTGTTTACCGGCGATTCGGAGATAAAAAAACTTAACTACACCTACCGCCGCGTGCCGCGAACTACCGATGTGCTTAGTTTCCCATCAAAAGGGGGACCCGGCCCGGCGACTCTGGGAGACATTATAATCTCACTGCCTGCCGCGAGGCGTCAGGCAAAAAGTATCGGTTCGTCGCTGGAGCGCGAGACGCTGTTCCTCCTTGTGCACGGCCTGCTTCACATCCTCGGCTACGACCACGAGCGGTCAAAAAAATCCGCCGCACGAATGGAGCGTCTTCAAAAACGGCTGATGAATGTGGGATACTCCAGTCGATGAAGTGGTTAAACGCCCCGTGGCGGCTTGAATACATCCTTGGGCCCAAAGAAGATGAATGCATTTTCTGCAAGATGCCGAAGGAAAACAACGACCTGCAAAATCTCATTATCCATCGCGGTGAATATAACTTCGTAATCCTGAATCTCTATCCTTATAACAACGGCCACCTAATGGTCGTGCCGTATAGCCACACGGACAATTTAGTTGACCTTGGCGCCGATGAACTTGGTGAAATGGGAACGCTTACAAAAATATGCGTGGAGATTTTAACCATGAAGATAAAGCCGGAGGGTTTTAATATTGGCATGAACATCGGTACGGCGGCCGGGGCGGGAATAGAGGAACACCTGCACATGCACATAGTTCCGCGATGGAGCGGTGATACGAACTTTATGCCGATTGTCGGAAATACAAAAGTCCTGCCCCAGATGGTGTTTGAAACATACGATATCCTTCTGGACGGCTTTAACAAGCTCCGGTAAGCCGTATGACTTCCCAAACTCCAGCGATGCGACAATACCTGGAGATTAAGAAAAAACAGCCCGACTGCGTCCTCTTTTTCCGCATGGGCGATTTTTACGAGATGTTTTTCGAAGACGCCAAGGCGGCTTCAAAGATACTGAACATCGCGCTTACTTCGCGCGGCAAGAGCGGGGACGGGAAAATACCTATGTGCGGCATTCCATACCACGCGCTGGAAACTTATCTGGCGAGGATGGTAAAGAGCGGACAAAAGGTCGCTATCTGCGAACAGATGGAGGACCCGAAAAGCGCGAAAGGAGTCGTGAAGCGAGAGGTCGTCCGCGTAGTTACGCCCGGTACGCTTACGGAGGACTATCTGCTTGACGAAAAGGAGGCGAACCTGCTGGTTTCCATAAGCACCGGCGGCGGACTGCTTGGTCTTGCCTCGGCGGACCTCTCCACGGGTTCGTTTACCGCCAGGGAATTTTCCGGCGGCAGGGCCGTTGAACTATTGATAGACGAACTGGAAAGGCTGCGGCCGAAAGAGATAATCGTACCGGACACATTAAAAGAGGACGGCTCCGTCATTGCGGAGCTGGACGCGTCCGGACGCAGATATGAAAAGCTGGAGTTCCTTGCGTTCGAGACCGAAGAGGCCAGGCGCAGGCTGAACGAGCAGTTCGGCGTGGCCACGCTTGAAGGTTTCGGTATCGATGACCGGACGCGGGCGATATCAGCGGCGGGCGCCGTTATCTATTACGTTAAGCAGAACTCCCCGTCGAGTCTTGGCGCGATAAAAAGCGTACGGTGGGAAAGCTCCGGCGGTGAGATGGTGATAGACGCGGCCTCGCTTAATAATCTTGAGATAATTTCAAATAGTTCGGGTGGCGGGCGCGAAGGGACGCTGCTGGAGATATTGGATAAAACGCAGACCGCCATGGGAGCGCGGCTGATGCGGCAGTGGATTGTGAAGCCGCTTGTAAAAGCCGAGGCGGTAATGAAGCGGCAGGAACTCGTTACCGCTTTTTTCGAAGACCCTTCCGTCTGCGGCGGATTGCGGTTGCTTCTGCGCGAACTCGGCGATTTCGAACGCTGCGCCGGAAGGATAGCGGCAAACAGTTTCAACCCGCGCGATTTTTCGTCGCTTACCGGTGCGCTGGGCGCACTGCCGGGAATACGCGCATCTATCCATGGGTTAAAAGAGTCGGCGCAGATTGCTGAAATCATAGCCGCCTGGGACAGCCTGGAGGAGCTTTATGAACTGCTGGAAAGGGCGGTGAGCGAAAACCACCCGGCAACGTTCAGGGACGGCGGTTTTATACGGAAGGGATACGACCGCGAACTGGACGAACTTCGCTCATACTGCGATAACTCGATGGAGGCCATAAAAGATATTGAAACGCGCGAGCGCGAGAGCTGCTCCATACCTTCCCTCAAAATCGGCTACAACAAAATATACGGCTACTACATTGAAGTAACGAAAAGACACGCCGAAAAAATTCCGGCAAGTTATATAAGAAAGCAGTCGCTCGTTAACACGGAGCGTTACGTATCGCCGGAGCTGAAAGAGTTGGAAGAAAAGCTCGCGACTGCGCAGCAAAGAGCGGGCGAGCTGGAAGATAGACTTACGCAAGAGCTTCGCAAAAAAACTCTGGTGTACTACGAGCGTATCCTTGCGGCGGCGCATCTGGTGGCGCGTCTCGACGTTTCGTCGTCGCTTGCGGAAACAGCGCGGATTTACGACTACTGCGCCCCTGAAATTACCGAGGACGACAGACTGGTTCTTGCGGAATCGCGCCACCCGGTTCTGGAGCGGCTGATGATAGAAGAGAGTTTTGTTCCCAACGACGTCATTATGGAAGAAGGCAGCGAGCGTTTTTTAATCGTGACGGGGCCGAACATGGCGGGCAAGTCCACGTACCTAAGGCAGGTCGCGCTGGCGGTACTGATGGCGCAGATGGGCGGATACGTCGCGGCGAAGTCCGCGGCGATAGGCGTGGCGGACAGGATTTTTACCCGCGTGGGTGCCCAGGACAGGCTGCAAAAAGGACTTTCGACGTTCATGGTGGAGATGGTCGAGACGGCGAACATACTGAATAACGCGTCGCAAAGGTCGGTGATAATCCTCGACGAGATAGGGCGCGGCACCAGTACGTTCGACGGCGTCTCCATAGCGTGGGCGGTTGCGGAATATCTTTCGCGCCTTAACGCAAGGACGCTGTTCGCAACGCACTACCATGAGATTACGGACCTCGCGGCTACACAGCCGGGCGTGGCGAACTTTAACGTCACGGCAAAGGAATATCACGACAGGCTGATATTTATGCGCAGGCTCGAACCGGGTCCCGCCGACAAGAGCTACGGCATACAGGTTGCGCGGCTCGCGGGAATCCCGACAGAGGTGCTGGCCCGCGCGCGGTCAGTTTTGCAAAAATTGGAAAAGATGGAGTTTGAGGCTGACGGGAAACCGGCGCTGAGGGCGGAAAAGAGAGAACCTAAAAAGGAAGAGCAAGTCTCGTTTTTCGATGTCGGCAACCACCCTGCCCTTAACAGTCTGCGCGAAGCGGACATAGATAAAATGACGCCGCTTGAGGCGCTGAACCTTCTGCAAAAACTAAAGGAACTTATCTAAGGATAAATTACCGCGGAGGACGCAAGGGACGTAGAGAAATATTGTAGGGGCAAGGCTTGCCTTGCCCAAAAGAGGGGGCAGCGGCTCGACTGTCTTTGACCCTGAGGCCCAGGCCCGAAGGGAGCTCGCCGCGGGCGCGCGCTGCGCGCTTGATTTTGAGTATTAAGTGTGACTTAATTTCACCCTGATGATTAAAGTTATCGTTACCGGCGCGGCGGGCCGGATGGGGCGTGAAATCGCCGACAGCGTTATCGAGGCTGACGGGTTGGAACTCGCGGGCGGCACGGAGCATAAGGACCACCCTGCGGTCGGAACGGGACTTCTGGAACAGCTTGGTCGCAAGGATGGCGGACCGGCGATCAGCGGCGACCTTAAAGACATTATAGACAGCGCCGACGTTGTTATCGATTTCACCGCACCGTCGGCCTCCATGGAGCATTTTAATCTTGCGACGGATCGCGGCAAGGCCATCGTAATCGGAAGTACGGGATTTTCCAGTGAACAGATTGCCGCCATCCACGGCAGAAGCAGCGAGGCGCATTGTGTACTGGCGCCCAACATGAGCGTGGGCGTTAACGTAATGTTCAAGCTGGCAGAGGAGGCGGCGAAAGCCGTCGGCTCTGATTACGATATGGAGATCGTTGAGATTCACCACAACAGGAAAAAGGATTCACCGTCCGGAACGGCCGCGCGGCTTGCGGAAATATGCGCCGCCGCCACGAAACGGGATATCGAAACGGCGGCGGTTTATGGCCGACACGGGATTGTGGGCGAAAGAAAGCCCGATGAGATAGGCGTGATGAGCCTCAGGGCGGGCGACGTCGTCGGCGAACACACGCTCATATTCGGCGGTCCGGGTGAGAGGCTTGAGATTACACACAGGGCCGGCAGTAGGAAGAACTTCGCTATTGGCGCTACAAGAGCGGCAGGCTGGGTAGTAAAACAAAAATCGGGCATATATGATATGCAGGACGTTCTCTCTCTTAGAGAGAGGGGATAGCAAGGTTCGACTGTTATGGCCCGCTGGTTGATGATTCTTGTCGGGTCGGGTCTGGTGGTATTTTTGCTTATTACAGGATACAGAAT
>JBHHVT010000023.1:0-16375 GCA_046754425.1 Nitrospinota bacterium
GCCCAGGTTCTGAAGCCGGACCTTACGCGCCGAAACACAAATCCGGCTCTTTGGGAATATCCGCGGGCGATGCTGACTATACAATACCGGTAAATATAAAAGTGGCTAGTCAGCATACTGGTGATAAACCGGCGACGGCCGCGGGAGCAAAGGGTTCCGGTTCGGCCGCCTCCTCCCTATCGAGGATGGAGCCTCTAAGGCTTCGCAGGGCTAAATCAATAGCAAAACGAACTAGATTGAGCCCGTGGTTGAGAGCTCTGATGGGTAACTTCCGGTGGGGCGGTCTTCTGTTTGATCAGTATTCAACTTCATTTGGTGAAAACAAATCGACGGTATCCAGTAACTCCTATGGTGCGACTCTTGATGTTTCCAGCATGACATACGTCTGGCAGCCTTGGTTTGCATTGCTGGGCGGTGGCATCGGGACCACGGCGACTCATAACGACGGCAGCAAAAGTTCATCCACAATTCTTGGGCAAAGGGGTAACATGGTTCTGAAGGTTTTCCCGACAAGTCGATTTCCATTTACTGCGACATATGACAGAAGAAGAACTGACCTTGATAGCGGTTTGTTGGAAAATGGCATAGGAATCGAGTCCTTGCAACTGTCGCAAAGATATCATAGCCATCGAAATACTCAATTATCCCTTACATACGACAGGATAACAACTACCATTGACACAGAAATATCAGGCATACCGTCTGAGAGCACCAAAAAAGACGTGAATGAAAGATTAAACTTTGACGTAACACGCAACTTGAACAAACATAATATGAGATTCAGCGGACGCTTGGAAAAAAACTACGATGTAAACACTTTAGACGAATCCAAGGCAGGCAACCTGATAGCGACGGACAGTTTTTCAACGAAAAAAGGTGTGCTTATAAATGCCTTGGCAAACTACAACGAAACGAAGAATACATCCAATTTTGTCGGAGGCAAAAAGGCGGAAAGCACAGGTAAGACGGAGCAATTATCCGGTACCAGCGGATATACAACGAAAAACGGAAAAACGAGCCTCAATGGAAACATTCGTCTGTTCAGGCGAAGGGACGAAAGGAAGGTTATAGAAGGGACCGGGGCTACATCGGAGAAGAATAATAGACAAGCAAACGGTGCTGTGCGTGCAGGCTTTAGATATGCAGTCAACAGAAACACACGTGCGTCCGGTTCGGCCGACGCCTCCAGGGAACTGGAAACTGATGATCCGCAACCCCGCTATAACCAGAATTTAAGCCTTTCGTATGGCGCGGATCCACTGGAAATGGGAAAATTTTCTTATACATGGAACAGTTCCGCAGGTTTATCCAATTCTATCAACCCGGAAGGAGAATCAACATCGACAGATGGTAGATTTGGACACACACTGAGACGGCCGCTATATTCTGGTAAAAATACCAAGCTGTCTACCAATTTCTCGCAAAACTATTCCATATCAAAAAAATTACGGGATACTCAACAGACAGACCTGCCGGCGGACCACTCTCTTACTAATACTGCCTCGGTTGGTGGGAGTAATAGTAGCGGGCGTAGAAATATAAATGTAAGACTAACGGTCGCGGATTCTAGGAATGGTCAAGCTTTTAGAGACTTTGGAAGAAGCGACACACAAGTTATAAATTTTTTAGTAAATATGAAAATCAGGCTTAGTCCGGTTGAATCCATACGTGGGACACTTACAAGCCAGTACGCCAGAAAAAATAAAAGCGGCGATCCGGTTGAGGACACCCGTTCTTCAACAGCAACGCTTTCCTATAGGCACGGCAGTTTTTTGGATATTAGAGGATTAAGCTTCATATCAAGTGTCACTGTATCGGAAGAGGCAGCTATACCGTATAGCGGTGAAAATGAGGAGAGCAAACGTTTATTATGGGAAAACAGGCTTGAATTTATTGCTGGTCGTTTACGGTTATCGGCGCTCGCTAAATGGGAGGAGATCAAAAACGTAGGGCAGGGGGCAGCTTTCGTAAGGGCTACACGAAGCTTTGGGCCCAGGCGATAGCCGATGCCTCAAGCGGCAAAAAAGAGTTTAAATTTTCTTTTTAATGAATATTCAGTTATTATGTGTTATGATTACAAAGGTTTAAGGGGGTTAGATTTTGTTTTTTAGGGAGGAGAAGAGGGTAATGTCATCTACATTAGGTAAAGGCGGGAATTCAGCCAGTCGGTTTCTGGCTGTTCTTGCCATAATTTCAGCTCTTTCGTTTGTCGATATCGGGTCTGCATACGCGGAATACGCCGATGTCGTAATTAATAATTATGCCGAAGAACAGGGTATGCGGCCGGTGGTTTTTCCGCACTGGTTTCACCGTATCAGGTTCAGGTGCAAGGTTTGTCATGCCGACCTGGGCTTTAAATTCAAGGCGGGCGGCAATAAAATCAAGATGGAAAACATCATCATGGGCGAATTTTGCGGCGCCTGCCATAACGGTGAGGTTGCCTGGTCGCCCGAAAACTGCGATATGTGCCATTCCGGTCTTCCTGGCACAAAAACACAAATACATGACAGTACTAAGCAGGGGCTTGTGGCCCCACCGGCAAGGGGAGTGAAGGGTGCAATGGAAAAGTTGAAAAAAATGAAACCGGATGCTTATACGCTTGATGAAGAAATCGTCTGGAAGGACGGGGAGTGGAAAAAAGATGAAACGGCACAATAGAATTACAGTTGCTACGGTATTTCTATCTGCTTTTTTAGTGGCTGGTACCGCATGCGCACATAAGAGTGACGCGGCGTCGAATCCCAATACGGCTCCGTTGGAGACTGCGGCAGTAACCGAAACTTCCGTGTTACCGCCTGAGTCGGGGACGGTTGCAGAAACAGACCTGTTGGCTGTGGAACCGGCCGTAGTCGCCCAAGCGGCCAAGACCGAAGAGCAGCCTGCAAGACAGGAAGAAAAAGTGGAATTAACGGCTCAAGCCGGGGCGGCGGACGAAACAAATAAGGGCAAAACTATCGAGCTGGATGAATTCACGCCTCAATCGGGACTTTCCTTCAAGTTCAACAGGCTATTGAAGAAAAAGTTAATGAAAAACCTGCCGCCGGTCGAAGACGGCATTCATGACCCGAAAAATGCCGCGAGCATATTGCTGCAAACACCCAAAGACGGTATGAAAGGGTTTGTAAAGTCCGGGTTCGGCAACAGAGTCGATTGGGTGAAGTCTCTTAAAGACAAAATCATCAATCCGCGCGCAAGTCTCGAAGACCCGACGGAAGAGATGGATATATTTGAGCTTAACGTTGTGCGTGTACCGTTCGGTTCCATGCCGAAAGTGGTTTATCCCCATGACAGGCATACCGCATGGCTTGCGTGTGATAACTGTCACGATGATATATTCGTTCCGGAAGCGGGAGCGAACGATATTTCCATGGAAATGATTATCAGAGGCGAAAAATGCGGTGTCTGTCACGGTAAAGTGGCGTTTCCCGTTAGCCAATGTAAAAAATGCCACTCTCTAAGAAAGACAAAGGAGGAGAAGGCGGCACAAGGCATAAAATAGCGGTATTTTAGAACATCAGGGCTTGGTGTTTTGTCTCATAACTTGTGTATCTCCGCGACTGTGGACGGATAAGAGCAGTTAGCCGGGTTGCCGGCTTCACACCTCTCCGTCACATTTGGGTGTCTGCAATTGATGAGACTTGATTCCATTGGCGTAGGATATATAAGAAGGCAAGAGGCCATCTCCACAGATGAAGTTAAAAAATCAATCTTATTTTGGTGTGGCTGTCTCAATATCGTTAATACTGATTTTCTTGCCTGCCTGTGAAACTGCAGGTGATACTGCTCTACAGCCCGATCTTCAATCCCAGTCTAAATCCGATAAAACCCTTGACCCGGCCGGTCGCAAGTGGGATTTAATCATTAATGACGGCCTGCATGACCCCGAAGGCATTGGATCATACGGACTTGCACAACCCGGAGACGAGCTTACCACATTGCCGGCGGGCGAGGGTGGGAATCAGGTGAACTGGGTATTGGCGATTGCGGAGGGTTATATTTACCCCAAGGCCAGCCTTAAATCCAATGAAAAGGAACAAGTCCTTGATTTGGACGTCGTGTTAAAACAGACCGGCGAAATGCCCATGATTACATTTCCCCACATAAAGCATACTCTGTGGCTCGGATGTGAAAACTGTCACGACCACCTGTTCGAACGAAAGGCCGGAGCGACCCCCAATTTGAATATGTATGCTGTTCTGTCCGGTAAAAAGTGCGGATTGTGTCACGGCGCGGTGGCCTTTCCACCCAATGATTGTATTCGATGTCATAATACCCCCCGATCGTCTGAAAGCGTCCAGCATAAAAAATTGCAGTGAGACACAGTCAGGAATTAGGCGTATGAAATATATATTGGATAAAATAGCTAATCGGCGATTGTCTGCTTTTATAATACTTGTTCTGTTTTCATCGTTTATCGCCCTTTTGTTTTTTTTACAAAAGCCTGCGGAGGCGGAGTATGGTGATGTTGTAATCAACAACAAGGCTGAAAAAAACGGAATGCGGCCTGTAATCTTTCCTCACTGGTTTCACCGCATAAGGTTTAAATGCAAAGTATGCCACCTCGAGCTTGGATTTCAGATGAAGGCCGGCTCAAACAACATAACTATGGAAGCCATTATTGGGGAAACCTTTTGCGGCGCCTGTCATAACGGCAAAATCGCCTGGTCTCCGGAAAACTGCGACATGTGCCATTCCGGTAAAATGGGCCTTAAAAGCGGTATTAAAAGAGGGCACGCAACCGGAGGGGCGGGAATTCTTTGATTTCGATATGAGGAAGGTAGATTGAATATGTACCAAGGTTCCGGATATAATAGTTGGGAGCGAAATTAATACGGGGTGGTTTCTGATACTTTAATTGAACAGCATTAAAAAGTGTATAAAAAAATAGCTAAATTGTCAAAAATAGTTACCCTCGCGGCTTTTTGCTCGGCATTGCTGTTTTTCGGCTGCGCTACTACTCCAGCGGAATTTCAGTTGGACCGCTACGGGGACTCTTCAAAGCCACCGATTTTATGGCCGGGCGGTGTGGAAAAACCCCGTTTCAGATATGCGGGACAGCTTACCGGGGAGGATAATTTTGTAAAAAGGGGTGGGAAAACAGTTCTTAAATCAGTTTTCCATTGGATTGCCGGTGCGATAACGGGTAAAAGAAAGCCGATATTGCTTCAAAGGCCTCAGATGGGCGATGTCGATGAAGCTTTAAAAAGAGTTTACGTATCTGACGTAAGCAGGGCGGCCCTTTTTGTGTTTGACGAGGTTGCCGGTAAACTTCTCATATGGGAGATGGCGGGTCCAAATGTGCGGTTCATCTCCCCCACAGGAGTAGCCGCCGGCAGAGACGGCGAGGTTTTCGTATCCGACTCGGAGCTTGGGTACGTAGTGCGTCTGGATAAAAGTGGAAAACCGATTGGAACCATAGGCAAAGGGATGTTTATTCGCCCGACCGGCCTCGCCCGTGACGATGGCAACGGATTACTGTACGTGGCCGATTCACACGCTCACGACATCAAGGTATTCAATGATAAAGGAGAGCTTCAAAATACAATCAGTAAGCGCGGAGATCATGAAGGCGCGCTTAATTTTCCCACGCACCTTGCGTTTGCCAACGGCAAACTATACGTTTCGGATACATTAAACGCCCGCGTTCAGGTATTTAGCGGCAATGGTAGTTTCGAGGGGACTTTCGGCAAGCGCGGCCTATACATCGGCAACTTTACATTGCCGAAAGGCATCGCGGTGGATGGAGAGGGCAATATTTACGTTATCGAATCATATTATGACTATCTTCTGGTTTTTGACAATAAGGGACAGTTTTTGCTCCCTATAGGCGGTACAGGCTCGGGAACAGGTGATTTTTATCTGCCATCGGGAGTCTGGACCGACAGCAGGGAACGTATATATGTTTCGGATATGTTCAACAGGCGCGTCGTTGTCTTTCAATATTTGGGTGAGGGCTAATGGGTAGAATTAAAGCAGTCTCCATTGTTAGTAACGTTTTCTACGCAGTGTTGGTGATAATGGCGGCTCCGGGCATTTCAAGCGGAGCCAAAATAAGCGATATCAGGAACACAAGACACAATCTATCGTCCAGCGGTCTTGGCACTGTAAAAGCCGTAAGCGAAACTGAGATATGCGTTTTTTGCCACACGCCCCACCATTCCGAGAACATCCCGGGTGCGCCGCTGTGGAACCGCAAACTTTCAGGCGCAACATATACTCCGTATACTTCGGGTTCGCTCGATACGATTGGAGTCGACCAGCCGGACGGCAGCTCGAAACTCTGCCTGTCGTGTCATGACGGCACGCTGGCCATCGGGGCGGTAAATGTACTGAATGGAGCTTTCACCGATAAGAACCCGTCTACGGAAGATATTCAGATGCAGGGGGTCGATACAGACAGAACAATTGCGGTGGGACAGGGGTCGCTTACAGGCTTCACGCGTGACCTCGGCACAATTCTCACCAACGACCATCCAATATCTTTTACCTATGACACAAACCTCTCCATTGCGGACGGCGAGCTGAATGACCCCGCGCTAAGTCCTTATATTGCAACCCGTAACACGGGAAATAATCCGCTGATTCCGCTGGAGCCGGATTCCTTCAATAACCCGAAGCTGCAATGCATAAGCTGTCACGATCCGCATATACGTGACGACAGCCTCACGCCGCCCGATTCGGGCAAGTTTCTGCGGTTAAACCGCCTGCAGGCAAATGGCCCTCCGACGGCAGCTGGTTTTAACCCGGTTAACGATATTGTCTGTCTCGGATGTCATGATAAAAAGGGGTGGATCGATTCCGCCCATGCAAGCGATTTTGTGGCAACCCAGCCGTATAGTAATGCCGCCGCCACTCTGCGTGAATTTCCGGCGGGAACGATGGTCTGGGAGGCGTCATGCCTCAACTGCCATGACACCCACACCGTTCAGGGCGCGCGCCGACTACTGCGCGAGGGAACCGACAGCATCAGCACTCCCAAAAGCGGAGGGAATTCCGCAATCGAGGAGGCATGTTACCAATGCCATTCCGCGCTTGGCACCAGCATACTGGCGGACGTAAACACAGTTCCCGATATCAAAACCGATTTTTCGCTTCAGTACCATATGCCGATAACCAGCCTCGAACAGCTGGCGGGAACGGAAATGCACGACATCAACGATGCGGACTTCACGGAACAGAGGCAGAATATGGGCTTTACAAACCTTTTTAACCGCCATGCGGAATGTACCGACTGCCATAATCCACATAGGGTGATAAAAAACCGTCTTTTCAGCTCGGATCCTGTAGTGCCGGACGTTTCCGGTACGCATCCACACAATACGGTTGACCTTGTTGGCGGCAAGCATACCAACATCATATCCGGCGTGCTCGCGGGCAGTGCCGGTGTGGAACCTGTATATAGCGCTACTGACTTCGGCATTACCGGCAATCCTACAAGTTTTATAACCAAGTCCGGATATGGCGGCGTTAACGCGTTGGATGACGTAAACCAGACTTTTGTTACGCGTGAGTACCAGATATGCCTGAAATGCCACTCAAACTACGCTTACGGTGATCAGCCGCCCGATATGCCTGAACTCAATTTGTCCGGACCAGGAACGCCGCAGTACGACCCGCTTACCAGCACTGGTATCGAGTACTATACCAACCAGGCGATGGAGCTCCAGGCGCCGCTGACGCACAAAGGCGAAGTAACGGCAACGGGAACCGGAGCCGCCGCCGGCGCCACATGCGTCGGTTTTGGCGGTAATTGTGATTGGGTTACCAATAACCATCGTTCGTGGCATCCCGTTATGGACGACACGGGGCGCACGAATGCAATCCGTACTACTTCGATAAGCACATGGGTTGCGCCGTGGGACGCCGCTACCGGAACTCAGACGATGTACTGTACGGACTGCCACGGTTCAAGCACGTTAGGCGCAACCGTTGAACCGAGCGGCGGCGAGGATGGCAATCCCTGGGGACCGCACGGCTCATCAAACCGGTTTTTGCTTAAGGGTACATGGGACAAGAATACAGGCTTTGCGGGCGGCGTGGGTTGCGGCATGAATTGTAGCAGTACGAACCCGGGGACACCCGGCACCGCTACAGCCAACGCGCTCTGTCTTAAATGTCACGCCGAGAACGTTTTCCTAGCTTCGGCTACACCTTCCGGCTTTTGCTGCGAACTGGGTCCGGGTGGCGGGAACCTGCACGCCGTTCATAACGCCAGACTTGGCGGGCTTTTATGCAGTTGGTGCCATGCGGCGGTTCCGCACGGATGGAAGAACAAGGCGCTTTTGGTAAACCTCAACGATGTCGGCGCCGAAGGAGGTTTGGCGCCCGGTACACATATACCGGATTCCTCCATTGCCGATCCGGACGGATATAACAATCCCCCCTATTATCAAGGCGCGAGACTTAAAATAAAACGTTTCGCCGCGTCCGGACAATGGCAGCCGCAATATTGCGGCGACTCGGGCTTTGGATTTGAGGGATTTGCCTGGATGCAAAATACTTGCGCCGCCGGTTTGTGATTTCATTAATATAATTGCTCATGGAAGTGCCGGGACTTGCTTAAAATCCTTTAGATCGCAGCGGTGGATGCAGCTATGCGCGAAGGTTCATATGATAACGCGGTCGTGACGCCGCAAGGCCTCTATTACCGTGTATGGAAACTGGCTGAATGGCTGGGTTCCTTAAAGTTTACTCTCGCGGCGATGATACTTTTTGCCGCCGCCGTACTTTTTTCGTATAGCTTACCGATTTCGGTTTCGTGGGCCATCTCTCCCCCGCTGTTTATTCTGGCGGTAAACCTGCTCGCGGCGGTCGTTACGAATCCTCTTTTCAGGAAAGAGACGGGACTGCTGGTATTTCACCTCGCACTAATTTCGCTTGCGATTTTTGCCGGTTTGAGCCGTCTCACCTACCTGCGGGGCAATGTGGAGATAACGGAGGGGCTGGTTTTTGACCCGGCGCTGGCAGATGTCGATTCCGGGCCGCGGCACAATTTTAAACTGGACTCCGTCCGATTCGTAAACGAGGGTTTTAAAATAAACTATGACGAGGGGCCGATAAGAAGGGATACGTATAACCACATAACATGGTATGACGATAACGGCGCATCTCACAGCCAAATCATCGGCGACGATTATCCGTTAGTAATAAAAGGGTACCGGTTTTACACGACAGCCAACAAGGGGTTTGCCCCGATATTTACCTGGTATCCGGAAACCGGCTCCGGTTCTGCCGGCGGCTCGGAACCGATAACCGGCTCCGTACATTTTCCCAGTTATCCGACATACCGGAAAGAGCAGTCGAAGGTTTGGAAAGGACCCGGCGGCATGGAGATAATGACCAAACTGCTCTTCGACGAAGTTATCATAGACCCCAAAAAGCCGTCAGGTTTCCGTTTGCCAAAGGATAAGAGAGTGCTTGTGCAGGTGAGAAAAAAATCCAGAGTGTTAAAACAGGGAGACAGCATTAAGCTGGACGACCTGCCGAAAGGCAGACTGGTTTACCGGGAGATGCGGACATGGATGGGCTACTTCATTTTTTACGACTGGACAACCACATGGATGCTGGCTTCGTGCGGCGTGGCGGTTATTGGGTTGGCTCTGCATTATTACGGCAGGTTCAGCAGGACATCCTGGCTGGAGGCGGGTAGGCGGTGCCAGGGGTTGCCGCCCAAGGCACCAGCTGCTGGCGTAAACGCTTTGTCCGCGCAGGCGGACAAGAGGTATAAAAAAAGGTTTAAAGATGGCGCTGGAGTTTAAAATCCTCTGGGCGTCGCTGATAGCTTACATGGCGGCCGGTTCGTTAACCGTCATTGGAGCGGTTTTAAAAAAGAATATCGAAAGATTATTTATGGCAATGATGGCCGCCGCGATTATCCTTCTGGGGATTTTTATCGGGATACGCTGGGGGCAGGTCGGTAACGGGCCTTTCTCGACCATGTTCGACATCCTTTACAGTAACATTTTCAGCATGTCGCTCGTCTATACGCTTGCCTACTGGCGCATAAGACAGATTCGCCCAACCGCGCTTTTTGTATTTCCGCTGTTTTTCGTAATGATAGGATGGATGGCCGTTACCGACAACGAGCCCGCTGTTTTACCGCCCACGTTCGATACCATCTGGCTTGTTTTTCACGTCCTTTTTGGAAAAGTGTTTCTAGGTTCGCTTCTGGTTTCAACCGCAGTCGCGGCGTCTATTCTGCTCCGACGCGCGGGCATCCTGATAGATAGTCTCAATAAACTGCCCGACGATAACAGCCTCGATGAGCTTGCCTACCGCTTCGTCGCCGTCGGTCTGATTTTCAACATTCTTATGCTTGTTGCCGGCGCTATCTGGGCGCAGGACGCATGGGGCCGGTACTGGGCGTGGGACCCGCTGGAAACATGGTCGTTCATGACATGGTTAATGCTCGCTCTGGCTATGCACACGAGGGTTACCTACAATACTACGCCGGTTACTTCCGCTTTAATGGTAATCTCGGTATTCGTGCTGGCGTTCCTAACGCTTTTCGGCGTACCGTTTATCTCCGAACAGCCGCATAAAGGTGTAATTTGAAAAACACGCTGAAACTGGACAGGCGGCTCATCGCCGTATTGTTGACACTGGCGGCCATTCTGGCGATTAAAATTTCCATAGACCTTTTACCGTCGCAATCCGGCAAACCGAATACCGTTGAACCACAGGTAAGCCGGAAGGGCGGCGCGACATCCGAAGAGAAAAAACTCGCCAAAGAAAAGGCTCTCAAGGAGGTTGACATGCGGTTTAAACAGGCCGTTGCGATGCTTCATGCCAAGAGGTATGAGCATGCGGTGACCGCTTTGCGGCGTGTTTTGAAGCTTGCGCCTGAAATGCCGGAAGCTCACGTAAATATGGGTTTTGCGTTGATAGGGATGAAGGAATTCAAGGCGGCGAAAGATTATTTCAACCGTGCGATAGCGCTAAAGGACAGGCAGGTTAACGCTTATTACGGTCTGGCCGTTGCGCTGGAAGGAATGGGCGATCTCGTAGGCGCCATAGGGGCGATGGAATCGTACCTTCACCTTATGAAGGGCGACGATAAGTACAAGACCAAAGCGCAGGCGGCTATATGGGAATGGCGCGAAACGGTCAAGCGGCAAAAGACTCTTGCAAAGAGCGGGGCAAAAACCGCACCGACGGCGGATAAAAAAGAGAATTGATCATTTTGCTCGCCGCGAAGCGATAATATTGATTTATTAAATTTAGATGATAATATCTTAAACGATGTCGATCACCTGTTTCAGGCATACAAGGCTTACAGCACTGCTGGTCGGAGCTGTCTTAATAACCATCGGATTTATACTTATATCCGCCGACAATGCCGTTGCTTTGGATAAAGACAACGGTAAAAAACTATATAATGAATTTTGCGCCTCCTGTCATGGTGCCGATGGAAAGTCTCTTGACCCCGGCACACCGGATTTCTCCATGAATGAAGGGCTTATAAAAATGGACAACGAACTGTTTAAGGTTATTGCCGAGGGCATCGGTATTATGCCTGGATACAGAGGTATCATCAGCGATGACGGCATACGCGACGTTATCCTGTTTATGAGATTCACTTTCTAACGGCCTGCGGGTAGAAGCGCCGGCATGTTGTGAACCCGTATAGCTGGTTGGTTTTGACATTTTCACACCGTCCGTTTATCATCTATCGTCTATGAAAAAAATCATCGGTCTGGTGTTGATATGCATATCGCTGATTTTCAGTGATGTAACTCTCTCCGCGGAGAATCCTATAACCGAGGATGCCGTAATAGCCTCGATAATAAAGGGCGGGGACATATACCAGGTAACATGCTCGGTCTGCCATGGGGACAAGGGAAATGCGGATACGTGGGTTTCCAAAAGCCTTAATCCAAAACCGAGGAACTTTACGGATTCCAAGGTGATTTCTTCCCTCAGCAGGGCACAGATGTTCCATTCAATCCATAACGGCAGGCCGGGTACCGCCATGCAGCCGTTCAGGAACCAGTTGTCCGAGGAGCAGATTGTTTCGGTTATCGATTACATCCGGTCGAAGCTGATGAAAATCGACGTTTTCAATGAGCGGATGGCAGAGTTGCGGGAGTCCGCCGCGGCTAAGGAGTCCATCAAGCTTTCCAGCGGTATCTCCAGGGAAGAGGCAAGGCAGATTTACCAGGTTACATGCTCCGTTTGCCACGGCGATAAAGGGAATGCCGCCACTTGGGTAAGGAACAGCTTGAACCCGCAACCGAGAAACTTTACAGACCCGAATGTGAGGCACAACCTGAGCCGTGCCCGCATGGTAATGTCCATTACAAACGGGTTACCAGGCACGGCGATGCAGCCGTTTAAGCACCAGCTATCCGAGGAGCAGATTTCCGCCGTCATCGACTATATACGCGCAGAGCTCATGAAGGTGACCGATAAAGGAAGGAAAAAAAAAGGGACGTCACCCTAGGAAAAGCGATCTATAACTTCCGCTGTTATATCTGCCACGGATACGGAGGCGACGCTAAAACTCAGGCCGCCCTGGTACTAGTACCGCCACCGCGGAACTTTACAAGTTCTGTCGAAATGCGCGGAATTAGTGACGAAAGGATGTTCCAATCCATAAAATTCGGCAGACCCGCCACTGCCATGAAACCGTTTGGTGGAATCCTGAAAGACGACGAAATCAGGGCACTTATTGCATTTATTCGATACACGTTCATTGATAAAAATGAGACAAATATCCTTTACCACTCTCCGGAGAACCAGTGGTACGATTTCCAGAAGAAAAACCGGGAGGCTATCGCCTATTTTCTTTTCCGGGGTAGCGAGAAGGAACTTTCCGACGAGCTGAAAATCGGGAAGAAGTTATTCGACGGTTCCTGTGTCTCCTGTCACTTGGTTCGCAGGCGTTCAGCGCCCGGTGAAAAGGCGATTTTTAATCAACAATAATCGGAGCTTGTCCGAATTTTACCGAGGGACAGAGAACCGGCAGGCTCGGTTGAGACGATATATCCGGTGTTAGAACAGACACCCCACTGGGTGGGCTGCCCCTGCCCCCCCACACAAAAAGACAGTCTGGTTTAGTTTAGTCCCTTTAAAAAATGGGCAACGCCGCCATAACTTCCCACCCATGTTGATTTATCATCGGCAAATGCCATGGAGAAGATATAGTTGCTATATAAACCGTCCTCTTTTGAGAAATTGACAAAGGATAACTTATTGTCATCTCCCACAACAACTTTTGAAAGCCCCTGGTTGGCGCCTACCCAGAAAGTTCCATCCGGCGCTTCTTTCAGCACGGAGACATAGTTTCCGGCAAGTCCTTCGACGGTTGTGTATGTTGTAAACTTGCCGTTTTCAAAGATTGACAGTCCACCGCCCCACGTTCCACACCATATCCGTCCCTTGGAATCGACCAACATTGAGACGATGTAGTTGGGATTAAAGGGAACATCTATGGTTTTAAGTCCCATTTCAACTTTTTGTCTTGCGTGATGTTTCGATTTAGTCGCCGGGTCCTTGGTTTTGAGGAGGGCGTCTTTTACCTTTTCATACGGCGCGCCAAGTCCCTTTTCGTGGTTCCAGTTTTGCCATGAATTTCCGTCATATCGCGCGAGGCCGCCTTCCGTTGCCAGCCAGATAATCCCATTGGCATCCGTTGATACTCCGTACACCCAGTCGTTAGGCAGGCCGCCTTTTGTATTTTCCTCGGTAAAGGTTTTCCAGGCCTTGGGATCGTCAAGATCTCCACCTACTATCTGGTTTGCGCCTGACCAGGTAGCTATCCATATATCACCGTTTGCGGCTTTTATGGCTCCGTAAACAAAAGGATCAGCAAGCCCCTGTGGGATGTTGTAATTTTTCCAATTCTTACCGTCATAGGTCGACATCCCGCCGCCGTATGTGCCAACAAAAAGGACATCTCCTATTTTGTTAAGGTAAAAGATACCGTTGCTGATAAGGCTGGTGTTCTTATTGTTGAATACCTCGTATTTTTCGGTAACCATGTTGTGCTTAACGACACCTTCCGACGTTCCCACCCACAGTGTTTGGCCGTCCGCGAGCATCGCCTTGACATTTCTCGGTCCCACATCGAACTTAACCACATTTGAAGGTTTTCCGATATTAAAACTTCTGGCAGCTTGGGGCGCTACGCTGGGCGCTACGCCTTCCGGCAGAGGCCCGGGGGGGTTGCCGCCGTGAAATGATTGAATGTCCTGAGTGCCTTGTGCCACGGGAACGGGAGCAGGGGGAGTGTCGGATTTCGATAGAAAAACACCCACGCCGATTCCTATTGCGGCGGTAATTGCTCCAAAAATTCCAATTAGTATGTACTGTTGAGTTTTCACTTTGTAAAATATTCCTCCCGGTAAATAGTGACCTTTTTAGCTACATCCAACTAATGATATTTAATAACCGCCCTATCTGTCAACACCGATATCAAGACAGTCACATGTGGGGCATATCCGCTATTGCCTGCTTATAACACAGCGATTATGATTACCGGGTGATTAGAATCGGCACAGGATACGACGTACACGCATTTAGCGGCGGCCGTCCGCTTGTTTTGGGCGGAGTGAGCATTCCGTTTGAGAAGGGCCTTTCGGGTCACAGCGACGCCGACGTGCTTATCCACGCTGTTTGCGACGCTCTTCTGGGCGCGCTGGCGATTGGCGATATAGGAACCCATTTCCCCGACACCGATCCGAAATATAAAAACGCTTCCTCCATCGGCCTGCTGAACGAAGTGGCCATGATGGTCGGCGTCAACGGCTACCGCGTTAACAACGTTGATTCGGTTGTAGTCGCACAGGAACCTCGTCTGTCTCCCTATACGGAACTGATGAGGAAAAATATTGCCGATGCCGTTGGAGCCGAATTGGGACAGATAAGCGTAAAGTGCACCACCACCGAGGGACTCGGCTTTGAGGGGCGTAAGGAAGGGATAGCGGCGCAGGCCGCGGCCACACTTGTGGAAATGCCTAAAGCGTAGACACATGGGATACCCGGAGACAGAAAAAAGGGAGGTGCGCGTTAGGTTTGCGCCGTCTCCGACCGGGCCGCTGCACGCCGGTAATGTCCGGACGGCGGTTTTCAACTGGCTGTTTGCAAGACAGCAAAAAGGAAAGTTCATTATCCGTATCGAGGATACGGACGTGGAGAGAAGCAGGCAGGAGTACACGGACGAGATAGTGGACTCGCTGACCTGGCTCGGAATGTTCTGGGACGAAGGGCCGTTTTTCCAGTCTCATCACACATCTCTGTATGTAAAGATGCTCGAACATCTTGCGGGAAAAGGAAAGATATACCCCTGCTTTTGCACTGAGGATCAGCTGGAGGAAGACAGGCGGGCAGCGGCTAAAAGAAATATCGCCCCCGTCTATTCCGGCAGGTGCCGCGATATTTCCGACGAGGAAAGGGAGAAAAGGGCAAAGAGCGAGCCGTACGCGCCCCGTTTTCGGGTAGAGGGCGACACGGTTTTTTACCATGACGCGGTTAGGGGGGATATAACGGTTGACCTCAAACAGGTGGGCGATTTCATCGTTGCCCGTTCCGACGGGAGCCCCACTTACAACTTCGCATCGGCCGTCGACGATGCAATGATGAAAATCAGTCATGTGATAAGGGGGGAGGATCATATCAGCAACACGCCGAAACAGATTCTCCTTATGCGGGCGCTCGACATCAAGCCACCTGTTTACGCGCATTTGCCGCTTATACTTGCCGAAGACGGCGTGAAGCTGAGCAAAAGGCATTCGCACGCGGCGTTTTCTGAGATCATGAACGGCGGCTGCCTGCCGGAGGCTGCCTGGAACTTCTTTGCGCTAATCGGTTGGTCGTCCGAAGATAAAAAAGAGGATATGGATATAGGCGAGCTTGTGGAAAAATTTTCCTTCGACCGTGTCGCGCTTCGGCCCGCCCAATATAACGTCCAAAAGCTGGATTGGCTTAACCGGCAGAAAATAAAAAAGGCTTCCCCGCAAAGACTTCTGGAACTTGGAACCGTTCAGATTAAAAAATATGAGAAGCAGTTCGGTTCCCTCACCGAGGAGAAAAAAACCTTCCTGATTGACGCCGTGCGGGACAACATCACGCGGCTGACGGAGCTGGACGACGCGTTTTCTCCGTTTTTTGAAGCGAAACCGGAGTCGGGATTGAAAGAAGCGGTCAAGGACTATCCGGCAGAGAAAGTGGCAGACGCGTTTTTGAAACATTGTGACGAAGACGACTTCAAAAAAGCGGCGGGTTTTGTATCCGAAAAATGCGGAGTCAACGGCAAGCGGTTGTACATGCCGATTCGAGCCGCCCTTACCGGCGCGTTGGAAGGGCCGGAACTAAAACATATATACTCATTCCTCACGCCGCAAGAGCGCAAGGAAAGAGCGAAAAACTTTTTGGA
>JBHHVT010000024.1:0-16035 GCA_046754425.1 Nitrospinota bacterium
CCCACACGCAGTCTGGTTAGGCGCGCTTGAAATTATCCTTGCCGGAGTTGCATTTTGGGCAGGCCCAATCGTCCGGCAGTTTTTCAAACGGCGTATCCTTAGGTATCTCCCGCGAGATATCGCCTTTTTCGGGACTGTAGACATAATCGCAGTTGTTGCACTTCCATTTACCCATCGGCCTTCTCTCCCTTTTCCTTCCGGATTGTTTCGTCTTCCAGACGGCTGCGAAGGATTTCCCTCTGCCTTTTGAACACGTAGGCAATCAGGATTTCGCGGTCGTCCGGATTTAACGCCGTAAACTCCACCTTGCAATGGCGAGCACTTTTCCCCGCGGGGTCGGAGCTGAGCACCTTCCCCACTGCATCCAGTATAAACGATGGGAACGTCGGTGGCGATATCCTAAGCATAAGATATTCGCCTTTATTCAGGTCCGCCTCCGTTTTCATTTTGACGCCCTTCGCGGAGATATCTTTTACTATCCCTTTTTCCGCGTTGGGTATGCCGTGCGCCTTATCGCCCGCGAGTTTCATCAGCACGTTCAGCTTTTGCTCTATGGAGACCCACATCTTCATTATGTATGGAGTGGTCTCCTGATAGTCCTTCAGGTTATCCAGATCCGCCGGCAGTTCCGCTTCCGGCGGCGGGAATCCCAGCCTGTCGTTTGTACGGTGGCTGGTTATCTCCTCCGCGACATCGTGGAGTTCACTTTCCGGTACGCGCCTGAACTCTATTTTAAATGAAGTATTTACCCTGACCGCTTCACGCTCGGAGGTATCGTGCGGATTGTCGTATTTATGTTCTTCCATTATTCCTTATCGGAAAATAACCCTGCGCCGGTAAGCCCTTTTATCGGGCGCCAATTCCGCGGAGCCTGTTCAGCCAACCATTTCTACCTTATTACCGCACTTCCGGCAACTCCCATTTTCTACGTCCACGACCCGCGCGGAGTAAAAACCCTCCCGCTGTATCAGAAGCGCCCGGCAGTGCGGACAGTAGCTGTTAACCCACTGCGGGATATTTATGTTACCGATGAAGACGTAATTCAATTTTTTTGCGGCTATCTCCGCCGCCCTTACGAGCGTGTCCGCCGGAGTCGGCGGTATCGTCATTTTATATGCGGGGTGATATCGGGAAAAATGAAGCGGGATTTCCGGATTGAGTTCCGCGATGAAAGAAGCGAGCCTGTCGAAATGGTCGTCGCTGTCGTTTAACGTCGGGACAACCAGGTTTGTTATCTCAACGTGGCAGCTTTTGGCAGCCGCTTCCACGTTGCGCAGTACCGGAGCGAGCTTGCCGTGGCAGATTTTTTTGTAATAGTCTTCGTCCATGGATTTAACGTCTATATTCATCGCGTCTATATATGGAAGTATGTCATCGAACGGTTCCTCTTCCAAAAGCGCGTTTGTTACAAGCACGGTTTTTAATCCCCTCTCTTTTACCAGTTTGGCGGAGTCGATGATGTACTCGTACCACATCAGCGGTTCGGTGTATGTGTACGCCACACCAATGCTTCCGTCGCGCCCGGCGGCGTCCGCAAGCTCCCGCGGCGAGATGAATTGCGTGAAGGCTTCCTTTTGGGACACCTGGTAGTTCTGGCAAAAAGCGCAATCGAGGTTGCACCCGTTAACCCCTACGGAGAGTATCGACGTTCCGGGATAGAAATGATACAGCGGCTTTTTTTCTATCGGGTCGTAGTTAAAGGAGGTCGTCCGTCCGTACGCCGTTGCGATAAGCCTGCCGCCGACGTTTTTCTTCACACCACAGATGCCGACCTTGCCCTCCTTAATCTGGCAGTGGAACGGGCAGAGTCGGCAGAGCGTTTTACCGTCCGGCCCGGCTTCCCAGTAAACCGCTTCGACTCCGTCGTGGCCCGCGGGTCTGTTCATCTGTACCTGGTTACCGTAAAACGTTGAAGCGATACCTCCTCATCGTCACCGATGCCGCCCTTCCTGCGGCAGATGGAAAGCTGTTGTTCGGCGTCGTCCACGCCTTCAATGTCCGGCAGCAAAAGCCCCCTTTTAAGGCCCGATTTGACGATAAGACCGTAAATTTTCGGATCCAGATCGCTTAAACTGCCGACCGGTTCCGGCTCGGACAAGACGTCCACGGTCACTTCAATGTCGTCAATTTCATCGGGCGCTAGAGGATCGAACCTGCTGTCGTGCGTTGAAGCGGATATCGCATTACTGATAATCTCATCGGCAAGATTATCCTGTGACGGTTCGATGGTTCCGATACAACCGCGAAGCCTGTTTTTGATTTTCAGGCAGACGAAAGCGCCCGCCCTGTCTTTCATCTCTTCCGGCAGCGGGTCCGGCGGCTGCAACCTCTTTTTATTTTTTACCTGTTCCCGAATTGCCCGCAACGCCAGTTCGACGTAACTATGCACGAGCTATGACGTTCTGTTGGTTATATATTCCGCAAGCCCCGCAAGGGCGTCCCGGTAAACGCCGGGTTCGAAACCTTCCAGCGCGTTAACTGCCCTGTCCACGTGCTCGAACGCGAACCGCTCCGTGTACCCTATGCCGTCGTATTTTTCTACAAGCGCTATAACCTTCCTGACGGTTTGGGCGGTCAGTTTCGGTTCTTTAACGGTATCGCTCAGGAACTTTCTCTCTTCCGGGGCGGCTTTTCCGTATGCATGAATAAAGGGCAGAGTCACATGTCCCTCCTCTATATCGTGTCCCACGGGCTTGCCGAGCGTTTTTTCATCGGACTTGAAATCCAGGATGTCGTCCGTTAGCTGGAAGGCGATACCGACGTTCCTGCCGTATATTTCCACCGCCTCCCTCTGTTCGGGCGTGGAATTACCCAAAAAAGCGCCAATTATGCAGCTTGTCGTTATGAGCGCGCCGGTTTTACGGAACACGATATCAAGATACTTCTCTTCGGTCACTTCCGGGTCGTATCGGTGCAGCAGCTGCAGGATTTCCCCTTCGGCGAGATATCTGGTGGCGTCGCTTACGGCGTTGATTATATCCGCCGAGCTATTTTGCGCCATCAGTGAAACTGATTTTGCGAACAGATAGTCGCCCACAAGCACCGAATAACCGTTGCCCCATTTTGCATTTGCGCTTTTTATGCCGCGCCTGATGTCGGCGCTGTCGACTACGTCGTCGTGCAAAAGAGTCGCCGCGTGTATATATTCCACTACTGTCGAATGGATAATCGGCCCTTCGTCACCGCCGTGACCGAACAGCTTGGACATGAGCAGGACAAGGATTGGACGGAGCCTCTTGCCGCCGCCGTTCGTAAGGTAGTTGCTGATAAGCGGGATAATGGCAACGTTGGACTGGAAGTTTTCCAGTATGGACGCCTCTACAAGTTTGAGTTCGTCCTCCACCAGCGCCGTAATCTCTTTTTGCCCCATCGCTTTTTTATCCGGTGCGTGCGCTGTTTTCGCGCGCGATTTGTTCAGAAGCGTGAGCCTTTGACTCTCTGACAAGCTGATGCCTCCCGTCAGTTTATTAATTAGTGCGTTACTGTAAATATCTGATTTCATTATGCCGTGATAATAAACCATGTCAAGGCGATTATTTGCTCTACCCTCCTTTAACCCCAAGCGTCGCCAGCCGCTGTATGATAATTTTTGCCGCGCGTGCCGCCGCCCCTCTTTCTCCAAGTTTTCTTCGGATGTCCCTCATATCATTGCGCGCCTTTTGCAGCTTATCCGGGTTATTAATAAAGTCGAGCGCCGCCGCCGCCACCCGTGACGGCTCGAAGTCGGACTGAAAAAATTCAGGGGCGATCTCTTTTCCGGCAATCAGGTTCGGCAGTCCGGCGTATTTAACGTGAACCAGAAGTTTCGCCAGCCAGTATGAGAAGAAAGACGAACCGTAAACGATTATCATCGGCGCACCGAAAATAGCCGCTTCCAGCGTGGAGGTGCCCGACTTGGTAATAAGAAAATCGCTTGCCGCCATCACATCGTGAGACCGGGTTTTCAGAAGCTTTATGTAGTCCCTCGACCCGACGGCCTCGCGCACCGGCTCCATCGGTACGTGCGAGGCTGCCGGTATGACGAAGCCGGCGTTTGGTTTGGCTGAGTGGATAATGTCGGCCGTTTCCAATAGCCGGCCCAGCATCTCGTTAACCTCGTTCTTGCGGCTTCCCGGCAAAAGACCGATGAGCGTGTCGGATTTTTCCGGCAGGAGCGTTTTTTTAAGCTCCTCCCTGTTTACATCCAAATCCAGTACGTCCAGCAACGGGTGTCCAATGAAGCGCGCGTTCACGCCGCGCTGTTTATAAAATCCCTCCTCGAATGGAAGAACCACCATCATGGTGTCGACCCACTTTCTCACGCTCCGGACACGGTAGCGCCGCCATGCCCAGAACTGCGGACAGACATAGTAGAAAACCGGCACATTGGATGCGAACGCTTCCCTTGCAACGCGAAGATTGAAATCCGGGTAGTCGATAAGAATAACGGCGTCATACTCTTTTTGTTTTATCCTTGCGCGAATCTCGCCGAGCGCGCCGAGAAAAAAGGAAATTTTTTTCAGCATATGCACAACGCCGATGGACGCCATCTCGCTGCAGTGATGATTTATATGGAAACCTTCAGCCGCCATGCGGTCGCCGCCTATGCCGGAAAATTGCGCCTCGGGCAATAGCCGTTTTATCTCGCGGATAAGGGCGGCGCCGTATATTTCTCCCGACTCTTCGCCCGCGATGATTAAAAATTTCATCCTGTTAGAGTGCCGTCTCCATAATCACGGGATAATACCACGCCACCTTGCAGGTGGAAGCGATTACGGCAAAACCGGCTCACTATTCCCGCTGGTTCATACTTGTAGTTATGAACCGCACTGTTTGAAGGCTGTAACGGGCGTAATTCACAAATCGAAACGGTCAGGTTCAGTCTGCAAGACTGAACCTGCCTGAGGTTTTAGTATCCCGGCTTTGCCGCAGTTGCCTCCAGTGCAGCGAGCTAGCCGGTTAAGTTGAAGGCGCGGAGGCGGAAGGGAACTTTTAATGTTTCTTCGGCGAACCTTTTTACTTTTTCGATGTCGAGACCTTCTGGCAGGTCGACAGCCGTGGCGACTGTTTCCGGAAGGAGTTCGCGCGAGCTTATTATGAAATCGCATACGGCGTCGAACGCCTTGTCCGGCATCCCGGGATGGCAGATGCGGTTGTAAGTATCCCTGTCCGCCGCGTTAAGGGAAACGGATACAACGTCCATCAGTCCGGCCAGCTCCAGCACTATATCCCGCCCGTGGATAAGGCTGCCCTGTCCGTTCGTATTAAGCCGTGTTTTTATTCCCCGGTCTTTCAGCTCCAGCGCGACCCTTTGGATGACATGCAGCCGAAGCGTCGGTTCCCCGTATCCGCAAAAGACTACTTCCGCGGGGCGCCGGCCGCCGATTGCGGCGAGAATTTCGTGTTCGCCGGGATCGCTGTCAAGTCTCAGATAATGTCCCTGCACCGTTGGGTCGTCAATACGGTCGCAAAACTCGCACATGTTTGTGCACTGATTGGTTACGTTCACGTACAGGGAGTCACGTATCCGGTAGACGATTTCTCCCTTTTGAGGTTTTACGCCGAGGAAAAGTTTTTGATAATTAGTGTATGTAACTCGCGCGATGTCCTCCGGCGTTACGCGGCGCGTGTCGGCCAGAACTTTTACCGTCTCCACTATGTAGGCCGGTTCGTTGCGTTTTCCGCGCATCGGCTGAGGGGCGAGCCACGGGCAGTCCGTCTCCGCCAGCAGGTATTCCGACGGCACCGCCTTTGCCGCCTCGCGTATGCGGTCGGCCTTTTTATATGTAACGTTTCCGGCAAACGATATGTGGAAGCCGAGGTCTACGCCTTTTCTCGCCTCGTCCTCCCCTTCCGAAAAACAGTGCAGCACGCCGCCTGTATCGAGGTCGGCATGTTTTTCCAGTATCGGGAGGATATCGTCGAAGGCGTCGCGGCAATGGATGATTACCGGTTTTTTTACGTCGCGCGCTATTTTCAAATGTTCCATCAATATTTTCTTCTGGTCTTCCTTAGGGGAGAGGTTTCTGAAGTAGTCGAGCCCCGTTTCGCCGATCGCCGCCACCTTGTCGTGGCGGGCGAGTTCCGCAAGCCGCTCAAGGTCGCTTTCTGTTACCTTGTCCGCGTCGTGGGGATGTATGCCAACCGACGCCCGCATGTTGTCGTATTTTTCAGCAAGCTCTATCGCGGTTTGGGCCGAGTCGAGATCGTAGGCGACGTTCAGTACGAGAAAATCCTTTTCCTTTAGCGAACGCGCTATCTCGTCAACGTCCTCGGCGAAATCGGGATGGTTTAAGTGTGCGTGGGAATCTGCAAATGTCATTTGTTAGATTTTGATCCATCATCTAATTTTTTCTGTTCCGTACCTGTAAGCGCCTGCTTTTTAAAAAGTTCTAAATACTGTTCAAACCGATAACGCCGGTGTCTTTGGTGGCCGGTTATTTCTCTTAGAATACCCAGCTTTTCAAGGTCTGTAATTAAGCTTGCGGCAGTAACATAAGCACACCCTAAATGTTTTTCGGCCATACGGATAGAGATGACTGGTTGTTCGTACAGGTAGTCAAGGAGCATTAGACCATTGGTGCTGCCTGACAGATTATGCCCGATTTTCTCACGAAGTTTTTCCCTTAAGCTCAAAATCTCGCGGGCAGTATTTGCCGCAGTCAGACTCACCTCGTATACACCTTTCAGGAAAAATTTTAGCCAACCTTCCCAGTCTCCATCATTACGTATAGCCGTTAGGCGGTCATAATACTGGGCATGGTGTGCCTTAAAATAATAACTAATGTAGAGCAAGGGTCGTTGGAGAATATGTCGCTCACATAGCAATAATGTAATAAGCAGTCTGCCGACACGACCATTACCATCAAGGAAGGGATGGATGGTTTCAAACTGTGCGTGTGCCAGACCACAATGAATTAACGATGGGAATAACTTTTTGTTATGAAGAAAGTTTTCCAATTCGCCCAAAGCCAGCTTCATCTCATTGGGCGGTGGGGGCACAAATTCGGCATTCGATAAAGTGCTGTTTGCAGAACCAATCCAGTTTTGTGTTCTTCGGAACTGACCAGGATTTCTGTGGCTGCCACGGACGCCTGTTAAAAGCTCAGAGTGTATTTCCTTGATCAGGCGCAAGGAGAGAGGCAATGTCTCTAACCGATTGATACCATAATTCATGGCCTCGACATAATTTACGACCTCTGCGACATCCCCAGGTTTATCTTGAACTTTGCCCTCAACCTCATATTCCAGCACATCTTCCAGGGTACTTTGCGTACCTTCTATTTGAGAGCTGAGTACCGCCTCTTGACGCACATACATGGCAACGAATAAGTTAGGGTTGGGAAGGACAGATGTCACTCCGTCCAATCTTCCCAGAGCACGGTCAGCATCAGAAAGTAGAGAAATCAGGTTAGTATCCATCCGTATGGGTGGTTTTGGCGGCAGTGGTACTGGAATGAAAGCGCTATAACCTGTTGTCTGCCGTATATATTTACCGGCTCTCATAATTTCCTTTTATCAAAACTTTATTTTAATAATCAAAATATAGCTGTATTCAGCTGGTTCTTATTTTAACAAATAGGGTAATCTTAAAACAAGACTGAGTGCCATAATGGCATATTTCAGAACTATATAATAAAAAAAACCTCAACAGGTTGATTTTAAATTACTTTTTAAATCTATATTCAAACAGTTTAAAAATCGATTCTACCGCTGATTCATTCACCGGATTTACTATTGTTCTTGCTTGGCGCGTAGCGGATAACCCGGACTTTTTCCATCGTGATAAGCCCTTCCGTTACCATTTCGTCCACTTCCGGCATTACGCGGTCGATGTTTTCCTGCCTGTCCACAACCTCTATGACTATCGGCAGGTCCTGGCTCAGCCGCAGAAGTTGTGTGGAGTGGAGATGGCTTTTCGCGCCGAAGCCGAGGATGCCGCGCAGGACGGTCGCCCCGGCAAGTTTGCGGCGGCGGAAAAGTTCAACAAGCGCCTGGTGCAT
Organism: Nitrospinota bacterium; assembly: GCA_046754425.1. GTDB lineage: Bacteria > Nitrospinota_A > UBA7883 > JACRGQ01 > JACRGQ01 > JBHHVT01. Next base: position 7,983 of record JBHHVT010000024.1, read on the forward strand.
CGGCAATGAACCGTGCCTGTCCGCCTCGCCGATGAAGATGCGCATCAGCACCTGTTCGCCGCTTAGTGTTTTCATCTATACACCTCCAAATAATGTACGTCCCATAATAGCTCCCGCCCATACGGCGGCGATGCCAAACACTACATTGCCGGCAACGTTTAAAAGAGCCAGCCACCATGCGCCGTTTTCCATGTACTGATGCGTTTCGTAACCGAAGGTGGAAAACGTTGTAAACGCCCCCAAAAAACCGATTGTAACGGCAAGTCGCAATGTTCTCGGCAGAAGGTCCGTTACGAGGCTCATCTCCATCGCCATGCCGAGCGCGAAACAGCCGATTATATTTACGGCGATGGTACCATAGGCAAACCGCTCGCCGAAAATCCGGTAGGCCCACCCGCTGACCAGATATCTGCTGACAGAACCAAGCGCCCCGGAAAGGGCGATGATGACGACTTCACGCATGGGTCAGGCCGCGGATGCGTCTATGGACGCGTTTCTGTCCTGGCCGGTGGAGATAAGGCTCGCTTTAACTCCAACCTGTTCCTGTAGGAAATCAATATACGACCTTGCGTTTGCCGGCAGACGGTCGAGACGCGTTACGCCGGCCGTTTTGGCCTCCCATCCGTCGAGATGTTCATACACTGGCGTAACGTTTTCCAAAATTGAAACATCGTCCGTGATATTTTCTATCCGCTCTCCTTTGTGCTCATAACCGACGCAGACTTTTATCTTCTTCATTTTGTCCAGCACGTCGAGTTTTGTGATTACAATCTCGGTTATGCCGTTCAGTTCCGCCGCGTACCGCCCGATGACGGCATCAAACCATCCGCACCTGCGCGGTCTGCCGGTCGTGGCGCCGAACTCGCGCCCTTCATCCTGAAGCATTGTGCCGTCACTGTCGGAAAGCTCCGTCGGGAACGGGCCTTCGCCGACGCGGGTGGTGTATGCCTTTATGACGCCGATTATCGCGTCGATTTTATTGGGCGGTATGCCGAGTCCGGTGCACGCCCCGCCGGAGATCGTGTTCGACGAGGTAACGAACGGATAACTTCCGTGGTCGATATCGAGCATCGTCCCCTGCGCGCCTTCGCAAAGGATGTTTTTATTTTGCCGGATAGAGTCTCTAATAACGGATCGCGTGTCGCCGATATATTTTGTTATTTTCGGCGCTATCTCCATGATTGCTTTCAAAACCTTTTTCGCATCCATGGTCGCGCCGCCGTAGAAATGCTCCAGCAGCGGGTTATGGCGCTCTACCATCGCGTTAACCGCCTGCTCAAGTTTTTCCCGGTCGTCGAGAAAGCTTACAGGGATGCCTATGCGCTGGGTTTTATCCGAATAGGCCGGTCCTATCCCCTTGCGCGTGGTGCCGATTTTTTTCTGGCTTTTCATGTTTTCGCTCGCGCTGTCCAGCTCTTTGTGCACGGGGAGTATGCAGTGCGCTCGCGGCGAGATAATCAGCCTGCCGCTCACGTCTATTCCGGATTGCGCGAGCTCTTCTATCTCTTTCAGGAGAGCCTCCGGGTCCACCACAACGCCGGAGCCGATAAGGCAGATTTTTCCCGGACGCAGGATGCCGGACGGAATAATGTGCAGGATGAACTCCCTGCCGTTTATAACTACCGTATGTCCCGCGTTCGCGCCGCCCTGGAAGCGGGCTATTACGTCGTTTTTTTCACTCAGCAGGTCGACGATCTTGCCTTTGCCCTCGTCGCCCCACTGCATCCCAACCAAAACCGAAACAGGCATTTATATTTCCTTCGAAGGTTTCCCGAACCGTTCGTTAATAAAATCGTTAAGGCCGCACTTTTTTCTTTTACCGGATTCCACATCCGCATGTTCATAGCTGTCACCGCTTAACCTGCGCAGTATATTAGGTATGTTCATCTTTTTGGCGTATGACACCGCATCATCGTCGCCCATTTTTTCAAACGGCCTTGTAACCAGCAGTCCCGCGTCTCGAATCTTTTGCGTAACGTCTTCCGCCGCATCAAGGAGGAGTATATCGGACGCCATCCACGTGGGAGGCCTTGACTGTCGGCGCAGGGCATCTATCATCCTGTCAAGATCGAACGCGAAACCGACCGCGGGCAGATCCGGGCCGAACCTTTTAACAAGGTTGTCGTAACGGCCGCCGGAGCCTATCGGCAGACCCGACTCGGAAAAAAATTCCATCGTCGTCCCGGTGTAGTAACCGAAACCGCGCATATCGCCGAGGTCTATCGTTATATTTTCACCAAGCCGAGCCGTTTTAAGCGCGTCGTAAACCGCCGTCAGGTTATCGAGCGCCGCCTTTTGCATACTGTTATCGCCGCACAGTTTTGCCGCCTCCCGCAGGACTTCCTCCCCTCCGTAAAGGGATGTGAGCGCAATAATCTTATTCGCCACACCCTTGTCGGTTTCGGAGTCGAGCAGCAGGCAGAGAGCTGTTTTATCTTTTTTTTCCAGAGCACGCTTGACAGCCGACATCAGCTCCGGCCCAAGACCCCCAAGGAGCGACGCGATAAAACCGGCGTGTCCCAGCGAGATGGCGAAACTGCCCGGCAAAGCGGCGCCAAGCGCCGACGTAGCGGCCAGGATTATCTCGATGTCCGCCTCCGGCCCCGCGTGGCCCATAATCTCCATACCATACTGGTGAAGGACGTACTGCTCGTTCTTGCCGGTGCGGGCCGTGCGGAACACTGACCCGGTGTAACAGAGCCTCAATGGAAGCGGCCTTCCCGACAGATGCGTGGCGGCGGAACGCGCGATCTGCGACGTTATATCGGCGCGAAGGGCCACCAGCCTGCCGCTGTCGCCTTCCGTGAACCGGATGATGCGGTTTCGCTCCGTTTCCGTAAGACCTATGACGGCCGAATCGTAATATTCAATCTGCGGCGTCACTATCTCCTGAAAACCGCGCCCTCTGAGCGTTGAGTGGATTGCCTGCTCCAGGAATCTTTTGTGCGCCGCCTCTTCAAACAGATAGGTTCGCGTTCCCTGCGGGATTGCGGTGGGGTTCAGCTTCAAATTTTTATCATCCACGCCTGTAGGATATCAGGGATATTCCTGATTTCGCCCAGCATCTCTTTCGTGAGTGCTTCATCGATATTCACTATACTCATCGCATATTTTTTCGGGCCGGTCCTGCCAAGCCGAAACTGACCTATGTTGATTTTTTTCGACGCGAGGTAAGTGCCCACATGGCCGATAACACCGGGTCTGTCGTTGTTTGTGAAAACAAGCATGTTCCCCACCGGCGCCGCCTCTATGGCTATGCCGTCTATGTTTACCAGGCGCGGTTCCTTCTTGCCGAAAATCGTGCCGGAAAGGTTATGGTCGCCGTCGTCGGAGACCACCTTGACGCTAAGCAGACCGGTAAAATCGTGAGTTTTGCTGCTTACGCTGGTTTTAACCTCTATGCCGCGCTCTTCAGCCACGAACGGCGCGTTGACGAAGTTAATCTCTTCACCGATTATGCAGGCAAGAAATCCCCTCAGCACTGATGTGGCAATCGGTTTCATGTCTATGTCCGCTATCTCGCCGCTGGAAGCTATCTCTATCTCCTTTATGCCGCCTTCGCTTATTTGCGCGAGGAAACTTCCCATCTTTTCCGCGAGCGTGAGGTACGGGCCGATGCTCTTTAACAGTTCGGGATCCACTGCCGGCACGTTAACGGCGTTTAGTATCTGCCCGTCTTCGAAAAATGCCACCATCTGTTTGGCGACGGCTATGGCGACGTTCTCCTGCGCCTCGCCCGTAGACGCGCCGAGGTGCGGCGTACAGATAACCTGTGGAAGATTGACAAGAGGGTTGTCTTCACCCGGCGGTTCGTTTTCGAATACGTCCAGCGCCGCACCCGCTACACGGCCTTCATTTATAGCCTTCGCAAGCGCCTCTTCATCAATAATTCCTCCGCGCGCGCAGTTTACGATTCGGACGCCTTTTTTCATTTTCTTAAACTGATCGCTCGAAATCATATGCTTCGTCTGTTCCGTAAGCGGCGAGTGTACGCTTATGAAATCGGCCCTTTTCCATATCTCTTTAAGTGGTACCAGTTCGACGCCAAGCTGCTCCGCCTTTCCCTGCGATATGAACGGATCGTAGGCGATGCAGTGCATTTTAAAACCCTGCGCCCGGCTGACGACGATGGAGCCGACCCGTCCGATACCAACAACGCCGAGAGTTTTTCCCATCAACTCAACGCCCGAAAGTTTTCGGTTCCACTTGCCGGATTTCACGGATGCGGTTCCCTGCGGAATATTCCTCGCCAGCGAGCACAAAAGGGCAAAGGTGTGCTCTCCCGTCGTAACGGTGTTGCCGCCGGGTGTATTTTCCACCGCGACGCCCTTTTTGCTTGCGGCATTTATGTCCACGTTGTCCACTCCCGCTCCGGCGCGTCCGACGATCTTGAGTTTCTTTGCGGCATCCAGGACCTTCCTCGTGACTTTCGTGCCGGAACGGATTATTATCCCTTCGTAATCTGGAATGGTTTTTATAAGCTCTTCCGGCGACATACCGGTCTTTACATCCACATTAATAACCGGACAGACGCGCAATATTTCCAGTCCCGTTTCGGACAGCTTGTCGCTTACAAGTACCTTATGCTTTTTTCGCATCGTCTATACCTCGAACCCGCCGCGCAGGACGGCCTCCGCCGCGCCCACTCCGGAACCGAACTTAACCGGTACGCCGAATTTATCGAGCGCCATCTCAATCGCGCTCATTGCGATAACGATGTCGAAATCTCCAATGTAGCCAAGTTGCGCGATGCGGACTATCTTGCCCTTCCACTGGTCCTGTCCGCCCGCGAAGGTTACGCCGAAGTTGTCCCGCAGTACCTTCACGAACCTGGCGCCGTCAACTTCACTCGGAAGGAATACGCCGGTCATCGCTTCGCTGGGGGACTGCGTAACAGGTTTCAAGTTAAGCGCGGCGCAGCCGGCCCGCGCAGCCTTCGCGGTACGGGCCTGCCGCGCGTAAAGTTTCGGCAGGCTCTCTTCTTCCATCATCTTCAGTGCCTCCGCGAGTCCGTAGATGAGGGAGACAGGCGCGGTGTACGAGGTTGTATCCTTGGCGAGATTTTTTCTCTCCTTTTTAAGATCGAAGTAAAATTTACTGTTTTTAACGTTATCGGCTTTTTCCCACGCGCGTTCGGAAAGAGCGATAAAGGCTATGCCCGGCGGCATCATAAAAGCCTTCTGCGAACCTCCCACCAGTACGTCTATCCCCCAGTCGTCCATCGGCATATCGAATACTCCCACGCCCGTAATACCGTCCACAACCAGCATAACCTCGCGGTTTTTCGTAATAGCGGCAATTTCCTTTACCGGATGCTTGACGGTAGTGCTGGACTCCGTAGCCTGCATAAGGACGCCTTTTATACCGGGGTTTTCATCGAGCGTCTTCTTGACCTCACCCGGGTCGGCCGCGTTGCCCCACTCAATGTTCATCCATGCGACGTTAAGCCCGAACGATTCGGATATCCGGCCCCATCTTTCGCCGAACTTGCCGCTATTTATCACAAGCACTTTTTCGCCCTTTGAAAAACAGTTGCAGAGTGCCGCCTCCATCGCTCCGGTACCGGAGGAAGATAGGACAATAACATCGTTTTCCGTTCCGAAAAGCGGTTTTAGTTTTTCAAGGCATACCCTGAAAAGCGCGCTGAACTGAGGCGTGCGGTGATGTATAACAGGCTGCGCCATAGCCAGCAGCACTCTTTCAGGCACCGGCGTGGGGCCGGGCGACAGCAGGTAATTTTTCTTCATGACTCTCCCTTAATTTCTTCCCAAACACGAGAAAACGGCATAAACATGCCATTTGACCGAAGGCGGTATTATAGGAACTTAATGTCTAAATTTCCACAACTATGGTTCCGGCCAGCTTGTCGTGCCATGTCTGCCGCCGGCGGTCGAAAAGAGACCACCAAAAGCCGGCCATAAAGAAAAACGAGGAGAGGTAGTAGCCCAGCGCGCGAAAAAACGCGCGGGCGTATCCGGCCTCGTTACCGGACAGGTCGACTACCTTGAGTCCTGTTGCTGCTTTGCCGGGAGTCTGCCCCTTGTCGGCTATGAAATAGACAAAGTAAACCACACCGAAGAAGTTGTAAAAGAGATAGGCGAACAGGTAGAAGGAGACATTTCCCCATACTTCCGCATTGTACGTAATATGGTAAGAGGCGGCTGCGGCGGCAGTGGTTATGTAAAGGATTATGGCTATTATCGTCAGATCGATTGCAAGCGCCACCAGCCTGCTCCAAAAACCCGCAAGGACGGTTTCATCGGGACTGTCCGCTACAGGGCGGGTGTTGTCGATTGGCGGGAATTCGTGTAAGTCAGTCGTCAAGTTTCAGATCGTCAAGATCCAGATCATCAAGCCCTATATCGTCATCGGAACCGTCGCTATCGCTTTCATCTCCGCCAAGCAGCTCGTCATCGTCCAGGTTCAGGTCAAGGTCCAGGTCGTCGAGTGAAAGGTCGTCGTCATCCGCACCGGTCTCGACATCGGGCGTTTCGCTTGCCTGTGAGGCCGTCTCTTCGATATCAATACCGCCGAGGTCGATATCTTCGATCTCTTCTGTGTCGCCCTGTTCTTCCGAAGATTGTTCCTCCGCGTCCTCATCGGTAATTTCAAGCTCGCCCAGATCGGGCTCGGCGCCCGGTTCTTCATCAACTTCGAATGAATCCAGATCCAGGGAGATTTCTTCCCCGCCTGCCTCCTCTTCCGCGACTGATTCCCCGGCCTCTCCGATATCATCAACATCAAGCGATTTCTCTTCATCCACCACGGCCATTTCGGCCTCTTCCTCGGATTCCGGCTCCGTATCCTCCAAGCTGATAGAGGCTATCTCCTCCGTGCTGCCGCCCATGTCCGACAGGTCAAGACTCCCGCTATCGTCGGCGGTAACCGCCGCAACGTCCTCCTCCGAGGGTAGTTCCAACTCAACGGCGGATTCGCCCATATCGATTGCCGCGTCAGCGGACACACTTTCTTCTTCAATCGATTCGCCCAGACTGGAAAGATCAAGGCCGATACCTGACCCCTCCTCTTCGGCTTCCACCGCTTCCGGAAGGTCGGTATCGTCGGCTTCCGCTTCGGCAACGGCCATCGCCTGTTCGGCGATTTCAGTTTCCGCCGACTCCTCAACCATGGTAAGGATACCCAGGTCCGAGGACTGCGGGAAGTCTATCGAATGTTCGGCTTTGTGAGAGGAGAGTTCAATACCGCACTTTTTGCAAAAATTCAGGTATTCAAAACTTACATACTTACATTTCGGGCATTTCATCGTTTCACTCCCTTCACTATGTTATTAATATTACCTGATTTCTGGCGATTCACAAAATTCCCACCACCTTGCGTATCGGTGCCGTGTAGACACCGGCGATATGCCGGCGTAAATGAAGACTGTTTCGGTAGGGGGGCGGTTCGCGAACCGCCCTTATATTAAATTTGCCGTCCGCCTAGCGGACCGCCTTTTGGTCGCGGATGATTTTTTCTATTATTCCGGTGGTGGAGTTTCCCTTTATATACGGAAGGGTAAGCACCCTGCCTCCCCATTTATTAATTTCCTTGTACCCGACGATCTGGTCGATTTTATAGTCGCCGCCTTTTACGAGTATGTCCGGTTTTATCGCCTTTATCAGTTTGATCGGCGTCTTCGCATCAAAAATTACCACCATGTCAACGCAGTCCAGCGCGGCGAGAATATGCGCCCTGTCGTGCTCCGCCAGCAGCGGCCTGCCGGCGCCCTTCAACCTTTTAACCGATGAATCCGAGTTTAATCCGACCACCAGCCGATGGCCCAGCTTTTTCGCCTTTCTCAGGTACTGTATATGCCCGAAATGAATCAGGTCGAAACAGCCGTTTGTAAAAACCACCTTTTTATTTTGTTTGCGTAAAGACTCGGACATCGCGGCGGCGTCTTTTAGTTCTACGATTTTCGATTCTTCAAACCCGGCGGCTCCCGCAAGCGATTGCTCCATCTCCTTTTTGCTTAAGCCGAGCGCTCCCAGGTGCGCCCCTTGCAGCCCGCCCGCGTGGTTGGAAAGGCGCGCCGCCTCTTCGGGCAGCATCC
>JBHHVT010000025.1:0-15621 GCA_046754425.1 Nitrospinota bacterium
CTGGTTACGACCTATAATTTGAAAATTCAACTTCTTCATGAATAATCCGGGCTAGGCACTATTTTCATGTCTGTCCATATCCGGTGCGGATACCGCATTATGATACGATTTCATAATGTCCTCTTACATTCTTGCGATTGACCAGGGAACCACGAGCAGCCGAGCGATCCTTTTCGACGATAAGGCGAACAAGGTAAGCCAGAGCCAGCGGGAATTCACACAACACTTCCCACATGATGGATGGGTGGAGCACGAACCGGAAGTGATATGGCAAACGACGCTGGAGGTATGTAAAGGCGCGATAGACAGCGCAAATATTACGGCAAAAGAAGTCAGCGCAATCGGCATTACCAACCAGCGCGAAACGACGATTCTCTGGGACCGCAAAACAGGAAAACCGATACACAACGCCATAGTCTGGCAGGACAGAAGAACGGCGGACTTTTGCCGCTCATTAACCCGGCAAGGCAGCGAGCCGCTTATACAGTCCAAAACCGGTCTTGTAGTCGACCCATATTTTTCGGCAAGCAAGGTCAGGTGGCTGCTCGATAACGTACCGGGCGCGCGTATGAAGGCCGATAACGGAGAGCTTGCCTTCGGTACGGTGGACTGTTTTTTACTTTGGCGTCTTACCGGCGGAAAGCGCCACGCGACCGACGCCACCAACGCGTCGCGAACACAGCTTTTCAACATCCACACACAGAAGTGGGACGATGATTTATTAAAACTTTTCGATGTCCCCGCTTCCCTCCTGCCGAAAGTGCTCGATAGCAGCGACGATTTCGGAACGACCGACAGTGAGTTGTTCGGCGTGGAAATCCCGATAGCCGGCATTGCGGGCGACCAGCAGGCGGCGCTCGTGGGCCAGGCGTGTTTCGAGCCCGGTATGGTGAAAAGTACCTACGGCACCGGCTGTTTCATGATAGTCAACAGCGGCGATAGACCGATTAAATCGGATAACCGCCTGCTTACAACAGTCGCCTACCGGATCGGCGGCAAGGTCACTTATGCGCTCGAAGGATCGATTTTCATAGCGGGCGCGGCCATCCAGTGGCTGCGCGACGGTCTGAAGATTTTAAAAAACGCGGCCGATTCCGCAAAAATGGCCGCCTCCCTGCCCGATAACGGCTCCGTATATATGGTGCCTGCGTTTACAGGTCTCGGCGCGCCGCACTGGGATCCGGAGGCGCGCGGCGCTATCGTCGGCCTTACGAGAGACAGCAAAAGGGAACATATAGTTCGCGCCGCGCTGGAAGCGGTCTGTTACCAAACGCTCGACCTGATAGAGGCGATGGAAAAAGACGGCGCGATGAAACCTTCCGTAGTCCGAGTGGACGGCGGCATGATTAATAACGACTGGCTGGCGCAGTTCCTTGCCGACATACTGGACGCGATAGTAGCCCGCCCAAAGATAACCGAAACGACGGCGCTGGGCGCGGCGTTTTTAGCCGGACTTAAAACCGGCGTCTTCTCATCGCTGTCGGATATAAGCAGGTTGTGGCAGTGCGAACGGCAGTTCGAGCCTCAAATGGAAGATGAAGAACGCGAAGGATTAACCGGCGGCTGGCATACGGCGGTAAACAGGATTGTTCACTAATCCAGATGTTCCTTGATTATGTAAAGTGGTTTTTTTTGCATCTGACGCAATAGGGCGGATACCTTTTCGTTTATCAGCGCAAGCACCGCGCAGACAAAAGATCCCACCAAAAAGACGAACGGGTAGGTCATGCAAAGGACGGAGCATCCGGAGCCGCCAATTACTGTAGCTATTACCCAAAGGAGCGAGATAACGAAAAGCAAAAATGACACACCGGCCGTAACGAGAAGCAAAGAGGTGGCGACCGGCTTTGTGGCGGTGGTGATTAATAAATCCATGCTTAATTGCAAAAGCCGCATTGAATTGTAGTTGGACCTGCCCGATTTCCTCTCACGCTCGCTAATCTTTACCTCGGTATAAGGCAGTTTCCGCCCGGCGATGTACGTGGTCAAATGCTTTAGATACTCGGGCGATCCCGCCAGTTCGTCGACGAACTCGCGCCGGAACGCGTTTAACGCGCATCCGTAGTCGTGAAGCGGACGCTGGAGGTTTCGGTTGCGCATCCAGTTAAAGATAATTGACGGCAGTCTGCGCAGCAGAAAGCTGTTTTCCCTGTTGACACGCCATCCGAAGGCGGCGTAGTTGCCTTCCTTTTCAATTTTTTCAAGAAACTTCGGTATGTCCGCCGGGTCGTTCTGCAAATCCGCGTCCATGGTGACGATTACCCTTCCCCTCGCCGCCAGCAGGCCCGCCGCGAGCGCCGCATGCTGGCCGAAGTTATCGCTGAACTGGATTATTTTTATACTGCGGTTTTGCTTCCTGCTCTTTTTGACGCATTCCGCGCCTCCATCGGTACTTCCGTCGTCTACGAAAATCGCCTCGTAATCGGATCCGCTCATCACGGTTTCCAGTTCTGAGATGAGCTTCGGAAGGCTTTCTTCTTCATTATAAAACGGGACCACTACGCTTACATCGCACTTTTTACCGGACATCGCCGCTAGACTATCCTCATTTTAGGGGGCTGTAAAGCATTGCTTTCTATGCCACTTAGTTATCGGCCGCACGGCTGCTGTTCTTTATTGCCATGTAAAAAATATAAAATGAAGCGGCCGCCATGCGAAGAAATACACGAAAAAAAACCGATTAAAACCCGAGAGTAGTATAATTATATATAAGGGTTGCATTATTCCGGCATTGTGGCATAATGTGTCGCTTCGATGAATGAACCTGAAGAAGGGTGATTTAGTGTAAGTTAACATGTCATGTTACCGATAATGTCCATAATTACAATATCTAAAAGGATAAAACAGAGATGATCAGCAAGACACACAAGCAGTTAATGGATAAGCTGCTCAAACGCAAGGAAGAGTTGCTGGCCAACGAGCCGGCCATCGGTTTGGAAAAATTGACCGAAACCGAGCTTGCGCGCGGCGACCAGCTCGACATAGCAGGCTCCGCTTCCGAACATGAGATGTCCATGACTATGCGGCTCAGGGCTACCGAAGAGCTCAAGATGATTGACGAGGCAATCAAAAAGCTGCACAACGGCACATACGGCATCTGTGATAATTGCGAGGAAAATATCGAAAGCAAGCGTCTTAAAGCGCGTCCGTTCGTGCAGTATTGCCTTAAATGCCAGGAGGATATGGAACGCGAAGGGGAAGAGCTGAAAACCGCAGGCGCCAGGAGACCGGGTAAATTTATATAGATGCGGCAGGCCGCCGATAGTAAGATAATAAAACGAAAGGGTAATGAAAAGATGTTTAGTATAAAACTATACGCCGAGGCGCTTGAAGTGATACCGCAGCGATATCTTCTTGTAAACGCCATGGCCATGAGGATAAGGCAGCTACAGGGAGGTGTTGAACCGTTGGTGGAGCCCGGCAACCTGTCGTTATTCGATATTGCCTTAAAGGAGATCGTGCAGGGCAAAATCCAGGTAAGGCGGCATGATGAATCAAAGGAACTCCTTTTAACCACGGAAGCATGAGATATGGCGGGGGAAGAAAAACCTTCTTTTAGCATCAAGGATAAAAGGGGGGAAGAACGGCCCGAAGAAGATAAGCCGTCTCCCGCCCCGGAAACAGCCGGGGAAAAACCCGCCACTGATAAGAATAATAAAGGCAAAGCGCCGCAAATAACATTTTCTACCTTCGTACTTTCGCTTTCCTCCTCGGCAGCCATGAGCCTGGGCGGGTATCAGGACCCCGTTTCGGGCCACGTTCCGAAAAACCTTGAACTGGCTAAACAGTCCATAGATATTCTTGGAATTCTTGCCGAAAAAACGAAGGGCAACCTCAATGACGATGAGCAAAAATTGCTTGATTCCTCGCTATATGAGCTGAGAATGAGATACGTTGAAGAGGTGAAAAAGGGCTAGTTATGGTCGAGGAAGAAAAGCAGAAAAAACGCGCGACGGACGACGAGGCGGCGCCCAAAGTCAACCAGAAGAGCGAGGAAGAGAAAAATGCCATGGACGCAATCACCAATGAAATGCATCAATATCTCGATATACCGCTCACGGTTCACTCGGAACTGGGCCGTACGAAGATTTCCGTGCGGGATGTCCTGAAGCTCAAGGAAGGCTCGGTCATTCCATTGGATAAACTGGTCGGGGAGCCCATCGAGATATATGTAAACGGCCTGCTCACCGCGAGGGGAGAGACGGTCGTGGTCAACGAGAGGTTCGGAATCCGCGTTACCGACGTCATTGACCCGATGGAGATTATCCGGCAGGAGGCTTAACCGCCGCCCCCTTTTTCAACCAGTCGTCCGGCTTTTCATAAAATAAAACAAATTCTCATTTTTTTACCTGGACTGCTTGCTTTTTACAAAAGAAGTCTTATTCAATCACTGGCACTCTTGAGTGTGGAGTGCTAAAATCGCCGAATTGAATTTTAACGGGTTGTAAAGGTTTTACCGTTTATAACCCGGAGAAGGTAAACGCATGGATGTGGGCCGCCGATAAATGGCGGCCTTATCCTGTTGAAAAAACAATATTTATTGGAGGAGATTAGTTAATGGCAGTAAAAATAAAGCCTCTCGGGGATAGAGTTCTTGTCCGCCCGATGGAGGAAAAGGAGACGAAAAAGGGGGGGATAATCATTCCCGACACGGCAAAAGAAAAGCCGCAGGAAGGCGAAATAGTCGCGGTGGGCCCGGGCAGAACCGGTGACGACGGCAAAACAATTTCCATGACCGTAAAAAAAGGCGACAAGGTAATTTACGGTAAATATTCCGGAACGGAAGTAAAACTGGATAACGAAGACTACCTCCTCATGAGGGAAGACGATATTCTCGGAATCGTATCCTAACCAAAGAACTTATTGAAATTTATAAAGGAGTGTTAGATGCCTAAACAATTACTATTCAACGAAGCGGCCAGGGCCAAGCTCAAAAAGGGCGTGGATCAGCTTGCCGACGCGGTAAAGGCCACTCTTGGGCCGAAAGGGCGCAACGTGGTTTTGGATAAAAAATTCGGCGCCCCGCAGGTCACCAAGGACGGTGTTACCGTTGCGAAAGAGATCGAACTGAAAGACCCCTACGAAAACATGGGCGCGCAGATGGTGAACGAGGTTGCCAGCAAGACATCCGACGTCGCGGGCGACGGCACGACGACCGCTACAGTTTTGGCTCAGGCAATCTTCCGCGAAGGCATTAAAAGCGTTACCGCCGGCTCGAACCCGATGGACATTAAACGCGGAATAGACACGGCGGTCGAGACGGTAGTCGGTAAACTGGGCAAACTTTCCAAGCCGACCAGGGAAAAGAAAGAGATCGCCCAGGTAGGCACCATATCGGCCAATAACGACAACATGATAGGCTCCCTTATCGCGGAGGCGATGGAAAAAGTGGGCAAGGACGGTGTAATAACCGTCGAAGAGGCAAAAGGAATGGAGACATCGCTTGAAGTGGTCGAGGGCATGCAGTTCGACCGCGGCTACCTCTCCCCCTACTTCGTCACGGACGCCGACCGCATGGAATGCCTGCTCGACGATCCGCTCATCCTCATCTACGAGAAGAAAATCTCGAACATGAAAGACCTCCTCCCGCTGCTGGAACAGGTCGCAAAGATGGGCAAACCGTTCATTATCCTCGCGGAAGACGTTGACGGCGAGGCTCTTGCCACGCTGGTTGTCAACAAACTGCGCGGAACCCTCCATGTTTGCGCCGTAAAAGCGCCCGGATTCGGCGACCGCCGCAAGGAGATGCTCAACGACATCGCCATACTCACCGGCGGCAAGGTAATCTCCGAGGACCTCGGCGTAAAACTGGAAAATGTCGACTTAAGCGACCTCGGAACTGCCAAAAGAGTCGTAATAGACAAGGAAAACACGACTATCGTAGAGGGCAAAGGTTCCTCAAAGGCGATTCAGGCCAGGGTGAAACAGATCCGCAACCAGATTGAGGACACTACATCCGACTACGACCGCGAAAAACTGCAGGAACGGCTGGCCAAACTGGTTGGCGGTGTGGCGGTCATCAACGTCGGCGCGGCCACGGAAGTGGAGATGAAGGAGAAAAAGGCGCGCGTGGAAGATGCATTGCATGCCACGCGGGCGGCAGTCGAGGAAGGTATTGTCGCGGGCGGCGGCGTCGCACTTGTGCGCTGTATCGACGTCCTTAACAAACTTACGCTGGATAATACTGATCAGAATATCGGCGTTAAAATCGTAAAACGCGCCATGGAGGAACCGGCAAGGCAGATTGTTGAAAATGCCGGTCTCGAAGGCTCGGTTATCATCCAGAAAATCAAATCCGAAAAGGGCGACACAGGTTTTGACGCGGCAAGCGAAAAGTACGTGGACATGATAAAGGCGGGTATCATCGACCCGACCAAGGTGACACGCTCCGCGTTGCAGAACGCGTCAAGTATCGCGGGACTCATGCTGACCACGGAAGTCGTAGTAACGGACATCGAAGAAGAGAAAAAGGATGCGATGCCCGGCGGCGGCGGTATGCCCGGCGGCGGCATGCCCGGCATGTATTAACCACCCCTTTTTCCCGGTACATTATGCCCCGGCTCACAAAGAGCCGGGGCTTTTTTTGTTAAACCAACCTTCCCGGGCCTGGTAGCGTAGGCATTCCTGCCCGCATGTCCTTCGATAACGGGACGTACATCGCGCCTATCAGCGCGACTCAGACAGGAACCAGGGCCGTTATCGACAGATATTTCGTTTAATGGACTCTATTGGTTACAATAAGAAGCTAAACCAAAATAGGGGTATGGAAAGAGTGAAAAAGATATTGCTGGGGGTTACGGGTGGAATAGCCGCCTACAAGATACCGGACCTGGTTCGCATGCTCCGCAGGAAAAACGTAAACGTCCGTGTGGCGATGACGAAAATGGCGGAGCTGTTCGTAGCTCCGACGACGCTTTCCACCGTTTCCGGCGGTAGGGTTTTTACGGCGGATTGGAACGAGCAGGAAGAGACGCTCGGTCACCTCGACGCAAGCCGGGAACTGGACCTGGCCCTTATCGCTCCGGCGACGGCGAATTTCATAGGTAAACTTGCGGGCGGCATTGCCGACGACGTTCTTCTTACGCTGGCGCTGGCGCTGGAATGCCCCGTTTATATCGCACCGTCGATGAATCCGAGGATGTACAACAATCTTGCGGTGCAGGAAAACCTTAAAACGCTTGCCGGGCGCGGCATGCATATAATCAGCCCGGATGTCGGAGACACGGCCTGCGGCGAGCACGGCGAAGGACGGCTGCCGGAACTGGACAGGCTTTGTGCCGTTGTGGAAACCGCGCTTGGCCTGCAAAACGATCTGGCCGGTAAAAAAGTGGTGGTAACGGCGGGGCGCACGGAGGAGCCGATAGACTCCGTTCGGTTCATATCGAACCGCTCATCCGGGAAAATGGGAATCGCTCTCGCCGAGGCGGCGCGCGACCGGGGCGCGCAGGTCACGTTTATACACGGCCGCGTTTCGGAGCCGTTACCGGAAAACTGCGACAACATCGCGGTAGGCAGCGCGATCGAGATGAATGAAGAGGCGGCGCGGCTTTTTTACGATTGCGATGTGATGATAATGGCGGCCGCGGTCGCGGATTTCAAACCAGCCCGGGTTTACGACAGCAAGTTAAAGAAAACCGGAGGTGGGCTTACCCTGTCGCTTGTACAAACGCCCGATATTCTGGAGAGCCTGGGCAGGGCAAAGAGCCGCCAGATACTGGTAGGCTTTGCCGCCGAAACGGAAAACTTCATAGCGAACGGACGAGAGAAGCTTCTAAGGAAAAACGCCGATCTTATCTGCGTAAACGACGTAAGCCGCAACGACATCGGCTTCGAAAGCGATTACAACCAGGTGACGTTCGTTACCCGTTCAAACGAAATCAGAAACACGCGGCGCCTTGCCAAAAAAGAGATCGCACAGATGATTTTGGACGAAGTGACGCGGCTCGCTGAAAGTAAAAAATCCAAATCCGCGGTTCGCGATGGTTGAAAAATCAGGCGCGCCGGCGGGGGGCACAGTTGCCCGGCAGGCAACTGTCTATTTCGAGTATCTCAAGGCCATTGGAGTAGAGTACGTGGAACCCGCTTTATACGAGCCGGAACCGGTTGCAAACGGCAAGGCATCGGAGCTTGCCTCCCTTTCCGGACAGGTGGACAGTTGTAAAAAATGTTCTCTCTATAAAAGCCGTACGCGGGCGGTATTCGGCACGGGCGACCCGGACGCTACCTTGATGTTCGTGGGAGAAGCGCCGGGCGCCGAGGAGGACAAACAGGGCAAACCGTTTGTCGGCAGGGCCGGAAAGCTCCTGACAAAAATGATCGAGTCCATCGGGTTTGCAAGGGACGATGTCTATATCGCCAACGTTTTAAAATCCAGGCCGCCGGCAAACCGCGACCCGAAACCCGACGAAGTGGCCGCGTGCGAGCCGTATCTGATAAGGCAGATAGAGATAATAAAACCCGCGTTTATCTGCGCACTGGGGGCGCACGCCGCGCACACGCTGCTTAAAACGGCCGAACCGATAGGCAGGCTGAGAGGGAGATTTCACGATTACCACGGTACGCCGCTTATGGTTATATACCACCCGGCTTTTCTTTTAAGGAGTCCCGCTTATAAAAAAGAGGCGTGGAAAGATTTGCAGATTTTAAGAGATGAGCATAATAAAACGGTCCGATAACAGCAAAAAGGCGGCTAGACCTAAAAAAACGCTTAAGAGAAGGCTGTTCAACGCCATAATTATTATTTCCCTGGTTACTCTCGCGGCGGTTGCGGGTGGCGGGGCTTACGTAGCTGCCAAATACTCGTCAGAACTGCCGGACCTTTCCGTAATGTACAACTATACACCGTCCCTTATAACCACTATTTACGACAAGAACGACAGTAAGGTGGCGGAATTTTATATCGAAAAAAGAATACTGCGTAAACTTGACGAAATACCCGCAATCGTAAGACTAGCCACCCTTGCGATAGAGGACGACAACTTCTACAACCACGGCGGTATAGACACATGGGGTATCGCGAGGGCCGCGCTGGTGAACATACGCTCCGGCGAAGTGATACAGGGCGGCAGCACCATCACCCAGCAGGTGGCAAAAATACTGTTCCTGACGCGAGAGAGAACCTTTGACCGTAAAATAAAAGAGGGCCTTTTATCGCTGCGTATCGAGCGGAACTTCAGCAAGGACGAGATACTGGAAATCTACCTTAACCAGATCTACTACGGCCATGGCGCCTACGGAGTAGAGGCCGCGTCCCAGCTCTATTTCGATAAACACGTGGATGAGATTACATTGGCCGAGGCGGCCCTTTTGGCGGGACTGCCGAAGGCGCCGAGCAACTTTTCCCCGTTTTTAAATCCGGAAGGCGCCTTGAAACGCAGAGCGCTCGTTATAAAGAGAATGAAGGAGCTGGGTTACATAGACCCGTTGCAGGCCGACCAGGCTAACGCCGAGGAGCTTATACTCGCGCCCAGAAAGAAGCCGTTAAACAACGCGCCGTTTTTCGCCGAGCACGCGCGCCGATACCTGGAAAAATATTACGGTTCCGGTTCCCTTTACCGCGAAGGCTTGAAAGTTTACACAACGCTCGATCTGGACCTGCAAAAAAGCGCGCAAAATGCGGTGCGCGAGGGTCTTGTGCTGAATGATAGAAGGCTCGGCTACCGAGGGCCGGCAGGCTGGGTAAAACCTGAAGAAGAGATTGACTGGGAATCGCTGAACCCGGGCATGAATGATATTCCTGAACCTGAACGCTTCGTACCGGGGACCATCGCGAAGGGCGTCGTGAGGGACGTAATTCCCGAAATGATTGCGCTGGAAATTAACGGCCGACAGGCGGTTATAGAAGAGGCCGGTTTTTCTTGGGCCCACCCGGTTGATCCAAGGGAGGACGGCAGAACGTTTGACCCCGTTAAAGACGCCGCCACACTCGTAAAACCCGGCGATATCGTAAAAGTACGAATCGTGGATAACCAACCCGGAACGGCCATGCTGGCCGAGCTTTATCAGACGCCGTCCGTTCAGGGGGCCTTGCTGGCGATGGAATACGGTACGGGCGCGATACGCTCCATGATCGGCGGGTATGACTTTAAAACAAGCAAGTTCAACCGCACCGTGCAGGCGTTTCGGCAGGCCGGCTCGGCGTTCAAACCGATTATCTACGCGGCGGCTCTGGACAAAGGTTTTACGCCGGCCAGTATCATTGTGGATGCGCCTATTATTTTCGAGGACGAAATCGGCGAATTTAAAAACTGGAAGCCCGTGAACTTCCGGCAAAAGTTCTACGGACCGACCACCGTCCGGGCGGCGGTAACGCATTCGCGAAACATCGTCACCATAAAGGTGCTGCAAAAAATCGGCATAGATTACGTGATTGAATATGCGGGAAAGTTAGGAATAAAAAGCGCTCTCGACGATAACCTTTCGCTTGCGCTCGGCGCGTCCAGCATAAACCTTATGGAACTTACGTCCGTTTACGGCGTTTTCGCCAACAAAGGGGTGCGCAACGAGCCGTACTTTATCAGGCGGATAGAGGACAGGAACGGTACCGTAATAGAACAGCACGAAGAAGAACCGGAACGGGTCATGCCGGAAGACTCGGCGTTTTTGTTGAACAATATTTTACGCGCAGTCGTGAAGGAAGGCACGGGCAGGAAGGTCAACCACCTGGGCGTACCCGCCGCCGGCAAAACCGGAACAACGAACGACTTTATGGACGCCTGGTTTATCGGTTATGCCTCGGATCTCGTAACGGGTGTCTGGGTAGGCAAGGACCGCGAGGTGATGATGGGAAAAAACGAAACCGGTTCGCGCGCCGCGGCTCCCATATGGCTTAAATACATGAAAGATGCGGTGGGCAGTGGCCCGAAAGTTCCGATAACGCCGCCGAAAAATATCGTTTATGTAAAAATAGATAGAAAAAGCGGAAAGCTGGCAACGCCGGAAAGTACCGATACCGTTTTTGAAACTTTCAAGGAAGGCAGCCAGCCGACCGAGTACGCTGAACCGCCCAAACCTGTCAGACCGGTCGAAGCGGCATCGCCGTCCGAAGTATTCACACCGGTCGTACCGTTCACACCGGCTGAAGCGGATGCGCCGTCCGAAGCGGCCACGCCGGACAATACGATTAACGAAAAAACCACCGCCCCCTCATTAGAGCAGGGAGGAGTCGATGCGCCTGCTGTTGAAAACGACGCTCCGGCACAGGATAGGGCGCCGGATATTGGATTCTTTCCCGCCGCCGGCGCCATAAACGAAACGAAACTATAAGCGCGCCATTCCACAACCTCACCCTTTGACAAGAGTGACAAAAACAAGTCTGGACAGTGGTCGAGAGGCCGTCTGCACCTGCGCCGGCATATCGCCTCCACCCGCAGGGTGGTAGAATCAGCGGATGCGCCGTGTAATACGTCTATGCGAAAAACTCTCGCCGCCCGCTCTCGCCGCTGAGTGGGATAACGTGGGACTGATTATCGGCGATCTATCCGCGCGGGTAAAAGGCGTCCTGGTGGCTCTCGACGTCACAGAAGAAGCGATAGAGGCGGCTGTGAAGCAGAACTGCAACCTGATGGTCGTTCACCATCCGCCGATCCTCGCGCCGATAAAAAAGATAGACGTAAAAAATCCGCTGGGACGGCTGATAAAATCTCTTCTAACGCGGGACATCTCCGTTTACGTCATGCATACGAATCTCGATTCCGCGCCGCGCGGCCTCAACCATCACGTGGCGCGGATGATAGGCCTGAAAAAAATCCGGCCTGTAACGTCATCCGGCATTACATACCGCATCGGCGAGCTTCCAGCGGACAAAGGTGCCAGGGAGTTCGCCGCGCTTGTAAAAAAGAGGCTGGGCATTAGCTCCGTGCGTCTTTACGGCAACGTCCGCGCAGTAAAAAAAATCGCGGTTTGCACCGGTTCCGGCGGCGAACTGCTTACCGACGCGGCGGCAAAAGGCGCGGACGCGCTTATTACCGGCGACGTAAAGCACCACCAGGCGCTGGTGAGCAGGCAGTTGGGACTGTGCCTGCTGGACGCGGGCCATTTCGGCACGGAACGTCCGATGGTGGAGCTTGCAGCCGGGTTTTTGAAAAAGCATCTGACAAACGGTTCAAAAAGGATTAATATAAGGGTTTTCCATTCTGAGGAACCTTTTGAGGAGTTGTAGTTG
Source organism: Nitrospinota bacterium (assembly GCA_046754425.1). Classification (GTDB taxonomy): domain Bacteria; phylum Nitrospinota_A; class UBA7883; order JACRGQ01; family JACRGQ01; genus JBHHVT01. Next base: position 12,164 of record JBHHVT010000025.1, read on the forward strand.
ATAACAGTAGGAACCACAATCGATTTACTGGTCAGGCTTCAGGAAACCGATGACAGGATAACCAAAATCGACGATCTGCTGGAAAGCATACCTTCGGAACTGGGCGGCCTTTCCGCGTCCCTTGACGCGGCAAAGGATGAATCACGGCGATACCATGAGAATCTCGAGGAGACCGCCAAACTGCGGCTTGCCAAGGAACGCGAAGTGGAAGACAAAACGGCGGCCATCGCAAAGGCAAAAGGAAAACTTAACGAGGTAAAAACCAACCAGGAATACAAGGCGGTCCTTCACGAGATAGATAACATGGAAAAGGCGATATCACAGCTTGAAGACGAACAGCTATCCCTGATGGAAAAACTGGACGAGGACAGGGCGAAGGAAAAAGAGTTCGTAAAAAAACTGGAAGACGAAGAAGCCAACTTTAAACGGCTGAAGATTGAAAAGGAAGCTGAAATCGAACAGATAAAAAGTGAGAGAGAGGCGGCCGTAACAGTTAAAAACGAGATCGCCGCGCAGCTGGAGCCGCATCTGCTGGCCCAATACGAAAAAACGCTGATAATGCGGGACCGGAAAGCGGTAGTCGAATTGAGTGACGGCTACTGTTCCGCATGCCATCAGTCTGTCATGCCGCAGGTGGCGCTGGAAATCCGCACAAGCGCGGCCGTACATGCGTGCCAATTCTGCGATCGTTTCCTTTATGTTGCCAAAGAAGAGAAACAGGGAAATAATAGTAAAGGGGAGGGCGGACAGACGGCCGCCGGTTCGCATGGCGGACCGGAGGAAAGTCCGGACACCTTAGAGCAGGGTACTCCCTAACGGGGAGCGGGAGAAATCCCAGGGAAAGTGCCACAGAAAATATACCGCCCCGCCCTGGCGGGGTAAGGGTGAAATGGCGAGGCAAGAGCTCACCGGGCCGGCGGCGACGCCGGTCGCATGGTAAACCCTGCCCGGTGCAAGGCCGAATAGGAAGGCATGCCCCTGATTGGGGCAGGCAGTTGCTCGCTGCCGGTCTTCGGGTTGGCCGCACGACCGAACCGGTAACGGTTCGGCTAGATGAATGGCCGTCCGCCTTTTGAAAAAAAGTCGACAGAATCCGGCTTACCGTCCGCCTTCCTCAAAACATTAACAACTTCCCGGCCTGTATGCCGCCAGGGCGGCTTGATATAAAAAGCGGTATTAAACATCATTTTATTTTTTATTTACATTCATGCCGCTTTGGCGTTAGAATCTGATAGTCATTTTGAGAGTCTGTCAATAGTAGGAGTTAGACGCGCGGCGCCGCTGAAACAGGTTTTGTTTCCATATCGGATGTTTTTGTAAGCGGCTGGCGATGTTCACGTATTTATGGGAAAAGAGAGAAAAAAACCGTAAGTTCAACACATTGTAAATTGGCTGATTCATTTAACAAAATGACCGATAATTTAATAAAGACTGACACATCAAGAAATGAACTCAATGAAGAAATAACCGAGCGCGCGCGGATGGGAGAGGCGCTGCGTGCAAGCGAAAATCAGCTGCATAATATTACGAACGCCATGCCCGCATTAATCGCTTACGTGGATTCCGAACTGCGATACCGCTTTGTAAACAAAACCTGGGAAAAATGGCACATGCGTCCTCGTTCCGATGCCGTGGGACATCATCTATTGGATGTAATCGGCAAGGAAGTATATGAACGGATCAAGCCGAATATCATTAAGGTCCTTTCAGGCAATACGACGAATTTTGAAGGTAAGGAAAATTATAGGTGCGGTTATGTTTCTCACGTCAAGGCGTCCTACATACCGGATTTTGATGAAAACAATAATGTACGGGGATTCTACGCGCTGGTCGTGGATATTTCGGCGCGCAAGCGGGCGGAGGAAGAGTTGCGGGCCGCCAAACAGTTGCTGGAGAAAACTTTTAACAGCATGGATGAGGCTGTTTTGGTCGTTAATCCGGGTTCCCGCACTATCATTGCGGTAAACCCCGCAGTGGAACGGCTTTTTGGTTTCAGCAAGGAAGAACTCATAGGACGCGGCACGGAAACCGTACATATTGACAAGCCGTCATACGAGGAGTTTGTTAAACAAATGTTGGCCGGTCTGGATCAAAGCGGCGAATTCAAGTATGAATACAGGTTGCGCAAAAAGGACGGAACTGTTTTCCTTTGCGATCTCACCATAACGGAAATAAGGGATGAATCGGGAAAACGAACGGAACTCGTAGGTGTTCTGACAGACATAACAAAAACGCGGTTGATCGAACAGGAACTGCTCAAAGCCCAAAAGCTGGAGTCGCTTTCATTATTGGCGGGAGGAATAGCGCACGACTTCAATAATATACTGATGGGAATACTCGGTAATATCTCCCTCGCCAAATTTTTAAACCGCTCCGAGAAAAAACCGTTGAAAGTTCTACAAGAGGCCGAGAAGGCGGCACTCCGCGCAAAGGGACTTACCACTCAGCTCCTCACTTTTTCCAGCGGCGGAACCCCGTTGAAAAATGCGGCAAAGATAAAAGACCTTGTAACCGAGGTTGCACAGTTCGCCCTGCGCGGCTCGAAGTCAGAAGCTGTCAACAGACTCGATAAAAATCTCGCGACGGTCAATATAGACAGCGATCAGATTTCGCAAGTAATCAACAACCTCTTGATAAACGCCGACCAGGCGATCCCCGAGGGCGGCGCCATAACAATACGCGGTAAAAATGTAACGCTGACAGATAATGAGGAATATACTCTTCCCGCAGGTCAGTACGTTAAGATATCCATTGAAGATAACGGAGTCGGAATTCCGACGAATATTATAGACAGGATATTCGACCCATTTTTCACTACAAAAAGCGGCGGGAGCGGTCTGGGTTTATCAACATCCTATTCGATTATTAAAAATCACGGCGGCCTTTTAAAAGTTACCTCCAAGCCCGGCGAAGGTTCCACCTTTCATATATATCTGCCGGCGATGAACAGGCCCGTGCGGAGAAAAAACAGAGACAGGATATACACCAACGGCAAAGGCAAAATACTGGTAATGGACGACGACAAACTGGTACGGGATGTTTTGGCGGAGATGCTCACCGTGCTTGGATATCAGTCGGAACTGACACGCGACGGCGAGGAAGCCGAGAGAAAATATGTGGAGGCCTTGCAGGCGGGCGAACATTACGAGGCAGTAATACTGGACCTTACGGTGCGAGGCGGCATGGGAGGCAAACAGGCCATGACGAAGCTTAAAAAAATTGATCCTAATATAAATGCCATAGTCGCAAGCGGATATTCCACTGATGTCGTTTTGGAGGATTACGGCAGGTTCGGTTTCTCCGGCTACGTAACGAAACCTTTCGAGCTAAACACGCTCAGCAAAGTGCTTAATAAAACCATCCGTGCATCCGGTTAAGCAGGGCCGCACAAATATAGTGTGCCGGCTATTGGCGCCTGCATAAATAAAATCCTATGAGCCTTACCAATCGTCGCTTGC
>JBHHVT010000026.1:0-15596 GCA_046754425.1 Nitrospinota bacterium
CTATGAACGGTAAAAAAAGGGCGGATATTCGTAACGTATTTCAGATTGAAAAAGAGAAGTTTCTGTCGCTGGCCGATACGGCGGCCGCGCTCGATGTGGAGCAGATATCAATTGTGGGTATCAGCGAACCTTTTATGCATAAAGAGATTCTTTTATTTATCAGCTGGATAAAGGAACGCTCCATGCGCTGCATGGTTACTACGAACGGTTCCATGCTGAACAGGGACGTATCAAGGCAAATTGTTGATTCACGCCTCGATATACTGAATGTTTCGGTAAATGCGGCAACGGAGCAGACATACGAGAAGCTGCACGGCAAGGGAAAGGGGAGGCTATTCGTTCCGTTACAGGAAAAAATCTCTTACCTTTCGGATATAAGGCAAAACGGAGACGGACTTCAACTTAACTTAAGGTATGTTATCACCAGTGAAAACCTGGAGGAACTTGAAGATTTCGTAAAATTTGCGATAGATACAGGCGTGGACCGGATTGTTTTACAGCACTGTTCCGCGCCATCGTTTGCCTTGGAACTTGCGCTTTTGGACCGGGAAAAAAGACGCGTTGCTGAAATCCTTAATAAAGTAAAAAACGGTGCCGTTAACGCCGGACTTCAGAGCAATATCGACTATATCATTGCGATGTATTCAGGCGCGCATTCCGACGACTCAAGTTACAGGGGCGTGAACATTGATAACAGTTACTACGACTCAAATCCGTGCTATGTAGCGTGGACGTATACAATGATAATGGAAAACGGCGACGTTATGCCGTGCTGTTATTGCCGGACTCCGGTCGGAAATATTAACGATGCGGCATTCGACGAAATCTGGTTCGGTAATGAGTACAATTCACTTCGTAAAAAGCTGAAAAACCTTCCGGCGCACCCGGATGAGCCTCAAGGATGCCACTGTTTTTCCGGATGCGGCGCTGTCAGCGATAATATACGGACGGTGGAAAGACTCGGCCTTTCTTAAATATTTATGGAAATCGACGATAGCCTGATTAAAAACAGGTACGGTTACTACGAGGTAAAAAACAAGCCCGGTAACGAAGAGTTGCGCGATCTCTATTTCAGTTATTTTGGCGATCCGGACTCCGATAACCATCAGACCGATTATTCCGAAGAAGAAGTCAATTACATATTGAATAAACTGGAACAAAAATATCAGTTGATTATGGAGTTGACTGAAAATAAAAAGGAAAAGGGCCGCTTTTTGGATGTCGGAACGGGAGAAGGGTGGGCGCTTAGATTTTTTCAAAATAAAGGCTGGAATCCAATCGGTCTCGATTATACGGATACAGGTTGCAAACGCTACAACCCGGACTGCCTCAAACATCTCAATGTTGGTGACGCCTGCGACAGCCTTGCACAGTTAACCGCCGACAAGACAAAGTTCGACATTATCTGGCTGGATAACGTACTCGAACATCTGCCGGACCCTTACAAGATGCTTGTCTCCCTGACGAAACTGATTACAGATACGGGGATGTTAATGGTAGAGGTACCCAACGATTTTTCTCCCATTCAGCGGCACCTTGTTGACGAAAGAATTGTATCTAAACCGTATTGGCAAGCGGCCATGCACCACCTGTCGTATTTCAATGCGGACGGCCTGCAGTTACTTTGCAGTGACGCGGGGTGGGAATGTAAATCGTTGCTATCCGATTTTCCTATCGAACTGTTTTTATTTAACGAAAAGACTAATTATGTGGATAATCCCGCTATTGGTAAAACGTGCCATCAATCAAGGATAAAAATAGAAAATATGCTTCACGACATATCGCTGCAAAAAACGAATGAAATGTATAAAGCGCTTGCAAGGCTTAACATTGGACGTGTAATCACGGCTGTTTTTAAGAAAAAAATAACAGTAGCAAGCGGCAGCGTCTGAGAAAAAAAGCCCCGACCGCCTTATCCGGAAATTAATGTCTGTGATATTCTGCGCAGATGGAATACAAGGATAAGCCGCGCGGAATGATTACAATATGCGTCCTCTCACTAATGGTTGGAATTATCGGAGGACTTGGCGCCTGGTTTTTCCGTATGTTGATAGGAATAATCCATAACCTGTCATTCCTGGGAAAGTTTTCCTTTCTTTATGATGCCAACCAACACACTCCCGAAAGTCCGTGGGGTATCTGGATAATTTTAGTTCCCGTAGCCGGAGCATTCGGCGTTGCCTGGCTGGTCAAGAACTTCGCGCCTGAGACAAAAGGGCACGGTGTGCCGGAGGTCATGGACGCAATACATTACGGGGAGGGACGCATCCGCCCGATCGTGGCGGTGGTGAAATCCCTTGCTTCAGGGCTGTGTATCGGCAGCGGGGGTTCCGTGGGAAGGGAAGGCCCCATTGTACAGATTGGCGCCGCTTTTGGCTCCATGCTTGGGCAATGGTCGCATTTGCCCGCACACCAGCGCATAACTCTCATTGCCGCCGGGGCTGCCTCGGGAATCGCCGCGACATTCAATACGCCATTAGGGGGGTTAGTTTTTTCGTTTGAACTGATGCTGCTTTCAATAAACGCGGCAAATATTCTGCCGGTGACCATTGCGACGGTAACAGCCACTGCTATCGGCAGACTGTTACTGGGGCTGGCTCCGGCATTCGATATCCTTGCCCTGCGACTGCCGGATTTGCATCTGGTACAGCCTTGGGGACTAATCCTTTTTTTTCCTTTTGGAGTCTTGATGGGCCTGTGGTCGGTATTATTTGTGCGTGGTATTTACTGGGCGGAAGACAGGTTTGACTCGCTCCCCGGTAACTATTATACGCGCCATGCGTTGGGGATGGCCTTTGTCGGGCTGGTAATTTATCTTTTGCAACTATTTTCCGGTCATTACTATGTTCAAGGGGTTGGCTACGCGACAATTGTCGATGTGCTTAATGGCCCTCTAAGCGATCCTCTTTTTCTGCTGCTTTTATTTGCCGTCAAATTGTTAGTTACAGGTCTGACCCTCGGTTCCGGCGGTTCGGGAGGGATTTTTTCACCGTCTCTGTTCATGGGCACCGTACTGGGCGCCGCATACGGGCAAATATCACTGGGTCTGTTTCCGGAGCTGTTAATTGGTCCTTCCACATTTGTCGTTTCCGGTATGGCGGCTGCTATCGGTGGTTCTACCGGCGCGGTGATGACGGCAATCGTCATGATTTTCGAAATGACCCTTGACTACAATGCAATTTTGCCGATCATGATAAGTGCCACCACTGCCTACGCGGTGCGTAAAGCGATTTGCCGGGAGAGTATCTATACATTGAAGCCATTCAGACGCGGCCACGTCATACCGGAAGGACTTGAAGCGGCCGTTCTTTCCTCCCGGCGTGTTAGCGAGGTGATGGGAAAAACGTTTTCCATATTGGCGCCTGAAAAGGAGCAGCAACAAGAATATGGGATAAATATTTTAGCCAGAGAAGGTACTATCATTGGACCCGTCTACCATGTGCCTTCGGCCATCCATGAACGGGCCAAGGCGGAATCATTGGTGACCGACCGTTACATAATTGTTCCACCCAATGCCGGGCTTGTGGAGACTTTGCGGACCCTGAAAACTAAAGGAGCAGAGTTTGCGCTGATTTCAACCAATCCGGGATCCAGGAAGACGGAGGATCTGGTTGGAGTTCTCACGGCACGGGAAATTGCGGAAGCAATACAACGCACGGCTGAACTGCTTTAATTTATCATGGAGCAACATGAACCTCTCATGCCGGGAAGTACTTCTAATAACCGAATAAAGCTGACTCCGGCACAAACACTTATCTTGACTTGGTCGAGCGTTATATTCATCGGGGCCTTTCTGCTGATGCTTCCGATATCCCGTCTGAAACCTCTTTCATTCGTGGACGCGCTTTTTACATCTGCCTCGTCGGTTTGCGTTACCGGTTTGATGACCGTAAATATTTCCGGGACTTTTACCGTATTTGGGCAGGTTGTTATCCTTTTTCTTATCCAAATTGGGGGAATCGGGATAATCGCGGCAGGCACATTTTTTATGTTGCTGCTCGGAAGGGCCGTCCCTATGAACGATTGGTCGACAATCCGTAACACATACACCTCTTCAAAAGAGTTAAGTATCCGCCGATTAATAATCAAAATTATCATCATGGTTTTTTGTGTGGAAGCAGTTGGGACGCTTGTTCTTACTCTCATATGGTCAGGTAGAATCGGTTTTACAAGAGCATTATATTCCGGACTGTTTCACTCTGTATCCGCTTTTAATAATGCCGGCATTTCCATCCTCCCCGATGGTCTGTACGGAATGGAAAAAACTTTTGCCGCGGACTTGACCGTTACAGTGTTGATTATCCTGGGAGGGCTTGGGTTCGTAACCATTACGGAACTAATTTCGTTCGGTAAAAGAGGGCCGCACCGCAAAAAAGGTTTTTCATTACAAACCAGGATAATACTCTTCTTTACTTTTCTTCTTATCAGCGTTGGAACAATATGTTTTTTCATTTTTGAATACAATCATGCGCTTGCGGGTAAGCCAATTCAAGAGCAGTTGATGGTGTCTTTTTTTCAATCCGTCTCAGCCAGAACGGCTGGTTTTGCCAACATTCACATTGATGAACTTAACAATGAAAGCATTTATACGCTGATTTTGCTCATGTTCGTCGGCGGCGCGCCCGGATCAACTGCCGGGGGAATAAAAATAACCGCTCTAGCCGCCATGATTGCCATTGTTCTTTCACGTTACAAAGGGCACGAGAAAGCTAATATCTTCAAAAGAACCATCCCGGAAACGATAGTCAGCCATGCGATAACAATAATTTCCATCGCTACATTAGTGGTCATATTTTTCACCTTTATCTTATTGGTTACCGAATACAATCCCGTGTCAGGTTTAGGCGATGAAAGAGGTGAATTTCTAAAAATGGTTTTTGAGGCGGTATCCGCGTTGGGTACAGTCGGTTTATCCCTGGGGGAGACCCCCCTTCTTTCCTTGCCGGGAAAGATAGCTATTATCATGCTGATGTTAATCGGAAGGCTGGGCCCATTGACCGTAATAATGGCGATCAGGACATCAAAGTCTCGTTCCGCTTACCACTATGCGGAAGAGAATATAATGGTCGGTTAAAAGATTACCAACAATATCGGAATCGTTGCAGTATGGAGAAAAATTATGCGTCGTATATTCGGCCAGTCAGACCTTTGCTGGAACTATCCGTTTCTACCTTTAATGTAGAGATAATCGTTTTGTCGCGCTGGGCGGTTCGCTTTTTATCATCGGCGGAACAGGAAAAGAGCGCCCAGATTTCGTTCCCGCTATTATTGAAATAAACTTCGTCAGCATACTTCCTCACAAGATGGAGTCCTCTACCGCTTTCCTTCATGATTTCCTGCTCGCCCATTACTTGCTGGAGTTTATAGCCTTCCAAACCTCTGCCTTGATCGGCAACACATACCTCCAGCATATCTTCGTGCAGGATATATGAAAGCCTGACCAGGCACTTTTCGGAGCATTGGTTGCCGTGCATCATTGCGTTCAAAAGTATCTCGCCCATTGCAAGCCGCACTTCATTCATTCTCGCATCCGTCCAATTGTCCTTTTTCAGTTTATCAATTATGGGAAGGCACGCTTCGGATACGTTGTTTACCTTATCGAGTTTGTGTACGTCATGATCAATTTGCCGGCTGTTGTGAGGGGCGAAATTGTCTGAACCGTTTGCGGGCCGGACCATTTCAATCCGCGCCTTCAGTTCCGAGGCAAGTGAGTGGGTTAGAGTAAACTCATGAGTTTCGTAAGCGTTTTCGGGACGCGCGCCGATGAAAACAAATGAAACGTCATCGTCGGGCTTTCTTCCGTCAAGGTGCTCGTCAAACTGCCTTTCCAATAGACGATAGGCTTCGTAAGGGGCAAGGCCGGCCAAACGAGGTAATACCACGTCCTTAAACTTCACTTCAAAAGGAACAGAGGCGCTATTCACCTGTTCCATCAGTCCATCGCTGTAAATAAGAATCGTCTCGCCCGGCTGAAGCTTAACCGTACAGTCTATGTACTGACCGTCGGGATTATCGCTTAGGTCAAAAATCCCCAGCATCATTCCGGAGGTACCGACTCTTTTCGCCGGCCTGACCGGGCTGATAAGCCACGGTGCAGGGTGACCTGCCAGCGAAAACCTGATCTCCCGCTTTTCGAAATCCATAAGTGCGTAAACGGCTGTAAGGTAGTGCTCCGTCTTTGCGCAAAAATCTATCATGTGACGGTTCATGGCGTTCAGGAAAACAGACGGTGAGGCGGCCGTTTTAAAACCCAGGTTGAGTTTATGCGAATCGACCGCGGCTGTCGCAAGAATATTCAAAAGTGTCTCCTGAATGCCGTGGCCGGAAACGTCGTGCAGGTAGAGTCCCGCGTAATTTTCACTAAAGTTGACCCATCGCAGGGAATCGCCTCCGCCGACAGTGTGCGAAACCTTATAGAGCGGTGATGTAAGAAAATACGGAACCGGTTTTGCCGGATTTGAGAGAGACTGAAGAACGTCATCGGCCCTGTTCAGCGCTTTCTCCATATTTCTCGTGTGCCTTCTTAATTTTTTCTCGGTTCGCTTGCGGTCCGTTACGTCGTGTATTATTGAAAACAGCATCTGTTTTCCGCGTACTGCTATAGCGCTGAAATATACTTCCACGTGCCGGATTTCCCCGGAAGAGAGTCTATGGTTGAAATGGATGTCGCCGCTGTTACCGCCCTTTATCAAATTCAACCTTTTCAGAAATTCCTCGCGTGGAAGAGTATCGATATCCCAAATTTTCATTTTTACGATTTCGTCCGCAGTGTAGCCGTAAAATTCGCACGCGGCCCTGTTTGCGTCCACGATCAGTCCCGATTCAGGGTCAACCAACAGTTTAACTGCCTGATTGTTCCTGAACATCTGGCTGTAAAGTTCCTCGCGTTCCTTTAATGCTTTCCTCTCCTTGAGAGCCTTTTCGCTTTTCTTGCGCTCCGTGATATCCCTTATGACGATTACATAATAGAAGTTCGATTCTATAACGCATTCTGAAATTGTAAGCTCCACGGGTATGTTCCGGCCGTTTTTGGCGATGACCTTTGCTTCCGACGTGTGCTGCGACACCTCTCCGCTCCACACGTCGAGAGACGAGATATAGCCGTCTACAAGTATGTGAGGTATATCATTGGGTATAAAAAGGGAGAGGTTTTGTCCAACCAACTCCTTTTCTCTGTAACCAAATATTCTGTACGCGGCCCTGTTTACCGATTGAATCGTCCCTGTAAGGTCAATCCGCATGATTACATCAGGGGACGATTGAAGCACGGAACGCTGTTCCGCCTCCGCGCGGGCAAGCCTGTCCAACGAACTTTTTATCTTCTCTTCCATCGTTCCCGCAAGTCCGCGCAGCCTTTTTTCCGTGTCTCGGCGCTGGACGAGTTCGCGTACCATGGGGCGGTAAATTGTCAGATAGATAAGCGGAAAAGCCAGCGCAGCCGGAACGGATGCTTCAATCAGCCAAGATACAGGCGAAGAGAAAAAGGGCAGGGCCGGCAATAAGCTCCTGTAAAGCAATTCCCCGGCGAACAGGGAGCCGGCGACCGCCAACAGAAGTCGAATCACTGACGGAAAGTCCGCGGTAGTTAATTCCGTCAGTACCTTACGGGGATTACGCATTTCCTACTCTTTTACCCTTTTCAATAACGTATTTGCCTGACCCCCGTATTCCGGCAATACGTTTTTAGTTACTCGTCCTGTTTTGCCTGACCCCCGTATCCCGGCAAAACGTTGTTAGTTGCTCGTATTACTTCACAATTCCTTGCCTTTCCGGTGAAACCGAATATGTTTCAAGCATCGTTATGTCCTGTTTTGCCTCTTTGAATTCCGGTTCGAGCTCAAGGGCCTTTTTATAGGCTTTGCGTGCCATATCAAGGCTATTGGCCACATAGTAGGCTTTGCCCAGGTTGTAGTAAATGTTGTGGTCCTCCGGATCGATATCCAGCGCCTTTTCGTAACAGGCGATGGCGTCGTCAATTTTATTAAGACGCCTGTAACATATACCGAGGTAGTTGAAAATTATCTTGTACGAAGGATTTATCTCCGCGGCCCTTTCAAACATTTCCACCGCCTTGCCCGGCATCGAAACCCGCATATAGATTTCACCCGCGGTGATGAGTAAAATCTGATCATCCGGGTCGTAGTTCAACGCCTTTTGTAAACAGAAGCCGGCCTTTTCCATTTCTCCGTCTACCAGATAGATTTCAAACAGACTGAACCAACCCTCCGCATCTTGAGGGGTTATTTCGACCGCTTTGGCGATAGCCTGTTTGGCTTCTTCATACATACCGAATTTTCTGTAGGCCACTGCCAGATTGTTATAGGCCGCCAGGAGGAGAGGGTCGGCGGTGAGCGCCTTATTGAATTCTCCCCTAGCTATGTCGTACCTGGAGTTGTCCTTGCTGACGTCGCCCTCCATCATGTACGCCTTGCCGAGGCCCAGATGCGACCTGGCTTTCATGCGCTTAGATTCCGACGGCCTGTGGTTTGCTATCGCCCGCTTGAAATAATTGATGGCGCCTTTATAGTCGCCTTCGCGCAACTCGGCGTCACCGGCTTTTAGCAGTACACTACAAGATCGCGGAGAGACGCGAACCATCTCTTCGATCTCTTCCTTTTCGGCAAATATCTTGCCTGTTTTTCTATAACAAAGAAGCAGGTTCCTGTGCGCTTCCTTGTTCTTATAATTAATCTTAATTGCGGTCTTAAGATAAGGAATCGCTTCAGAAAATTTGTTGCTTCCTATAAATATCCGCGCAAGGCTGAGGTAGGGAAGCGAGGACCAGGGCGCGTATCTCATGTGCTTTGTTATCTCATCGGCGGAATGAAGGTAAATGTTTTCAAGCCCCGTCAGAAAATCGAGTGTGCCTCGTTTAGACATAAGGCTTTCAATTTTCTGCTTCCGCGCCCGCTCTTCAACCGCAATCCTGATAGCCGCTATCCGGACCATCAGGGCCATCATTTTTTTATAGCTTGCCGGCTTTTCGAAATACCCGGTTATACCGCTTAGCTGTGGTTCTTTGGGAATGTCGTTTTTTATATCCTTGCAAAAGATAATGATGGGAGTAGATAATACGAGGTTATTTTTCGTAAGTATGTATGCGAGACGTAAACCCGTCATTCCCGGCATATTTTGATCCACGATGATAAGATCAAAGAAGTTCATCGCCCGGTGCTGGGACTTTACAAGGATGAAAGCTTCATCCCCAGAGGTATTCTCAATTATTTCAATATGATGCGCTTTATCGTGCTCTCTGTATGGGAGTCGCGATATGTATTCACGGATGAGATTTCGCTCATCATCGTTATTACTGACAACCAGTATTCGCATCAACTTCCCCAACAAATATGTCTCCTCAATGATTATTATATCTTAGCAATTAAAAGCGACCTAATTAATGAAGTCAATACTAAGCATACCTGGCTAACATGTTAATATTACAGGTAATATTTATAATGTATTAAATTGTTCAGGCTATCTATAGCAGAAAGTTTATTCATATAAGGTATATATATTTATATGGATAACCTTAAAAAACACATTTGTATTTTATGCGACGTACTTAAGCTATAAGTTTAATATGTATTAGGTATGTATTTGATATATTGAATGTATATATTAAGTATTAACAGCTCATTCGATGGGTTGAAAATGAAAAATAGAATAGTTTGAATCGATCAGAAAAAAACGTAAATTCGTCGGAAGTATTTATTTTAGCTGCCGCAGTTTTTTTACGACAAACCGCTTGGCTTTAACCGTATTTTTTAGATGAAAATCGGAAACGGAACTGTGATCCGAGTTAATCAGTATACGGTTAAAGGATTCTACCATTGCCAACAGGATTTGCGCCGATTTGATCTTACTAATCGATTTTTCCGTTATAGGGTCATCTATATCTACTCCGCTGATTTCGTAAAGAATTTCCTTTTCGCGTTTCATGGAAAAAGTTGTTGGGCCGCCGGAAGGTAACACTACAATTTTATCGGGTTTCTTTTTGGCTATCTTTTCCTGAACTTTGATAAGAGCGGTAAGTTTTTTCGATAAAGTATGGTTTTGGTTTGCCAGCTTTTCTACAAGAGCTTCATTTTTCTTTAGGACTGCGCGGAGGTCGTCTTTTTTATCTATAACCGGCTTTACAACCGTGGGCGGAACGGTCACCTTGGCCTTTGCAAGGTCATATAAATCGCTGCCCGCTTTTACGATAAACGGTGAGAGAAACAGTATCAGCAGGATCGTGATGGTCCCGGGAAAAGCTTTCCGTTTTTTAAAGGCGTCTTCTACCTTGTCGTCAATTCTGGCGGAGACTTTATCCAAAAACTCTTTTTGGGATATTCGCTTTACTGCCCCAGACTGTTGCGACTGTCCTTCGCCCGCAACGGACACCTCAGGCGGACGCGGCTCTTTTTCAAGCGGAATGGCGAGTGGGGAAATCTTACCCTCGGTAGAATTGTCGTCATTATTGTCGAGTTCTGTCTCTCTGCCTGACACGCTTTTGACTATCCGCTCTTTTTCACTACTTTTCATTTTTCCCTGCCCGTAAAAACTAATTTAAGTCATCAATTTATAATATCATTCAGGCTTCACCACTTCACACCGAAATTACGGTTTTCGCGAGGAAATTTTGCTGATTTCCAAAGGCTGCGGGTTTATTACCACTCGCGGGGTGATAAATATGAGGAACTCCTTTTCGTTGTCCAATTTATCGTTGCTTTTAAAAAGGCGGCCGATGATGGGGATTTTTGAAAGGCCCGGTGTCCGGTTGTCCGTATCGACCTTGATGTTTTCAAACACGCCCCCCAGAACCGCCGTGCCGCCGTTAGGAACGATTACATTAGTTTCCACAACGCGCGTTAGTATCGAAGGGACGTTGGCTACCTGCGTTGTGAAGTCCGCATCTTCTTTTTTGGCGACTATAATCATGTTGATCATATCGTCGGGAGTAATTAACGGCGTCACCTCCAGGGATATAACAGCTTTTTTAAACTCGGTCTGTGTGCCCAGATTGGCGGAGGTGGTTTGATATGGTATTTCCCTTCCGCTTTCGACTTTTGCCAGCACCCCGTTTACCGTAATTACTTTCGGATTTGAGAGCGTTTTGCTTTTACCTTCCTGTTCGAGTGCGGATAGCTGCATATTAAGCTGTGCTGTTCCCAGAGAGTCGGAAAGCGCCAGCGCAACCGCGGAAGGTATGATACCGGTTTGGGTCTGGTCGGTAGCCGGAAAGTTTACAGCCCCGCTTTGCGTTCCGTAGGTGCCGCCGATTGTTCCCGCACCGCCTGCTACCGTTACGGTTGCGGGAAAAAAGCTGTTCGTAACACTGTTAAACCGGCCTCCCCACTGGACGCCAAGCGAGCGGGAATAGTTTTTTAGGATGTCTACAATGCGTGCTTCGATGAAAACCTGTTTTTGAGGGACATCTATCTCCGCGACACGATTAGCGACTTCTTCGAGTTGTATCTCCGGCCCATAGGCGGTAATTATGGACGCCTTCGGGAATGTGCTGAAACTTATCTTCGGAACTCCTCTATCAGTAGCGGCAAAACTCCGCGATTTTTCCTGTCCCGGCGTCAGACCCGAAGTATATCCGAATATCTTTTCCAGATAATCCCTTACTTCGTCTGGTTGAGTATATTTCAGTCGGAAGGAACGCGAACCTTTTTTCCCGATCATCCGCGCTCTGGCGCGTTCCGCTTCCCTCTTTTTTTCCGCGACATAATTTTTATGCGTATTGATTATGATAAGGCCGTTGTCCTCCACCATTGTGAGGCGGTGCATTTTCATTACGATATTTAAAACTTCCCGCCAGTGCACGTTTTCAAGAGAGAGGCCGCGAACCCTGATTTTCGCGGCTTCGGGGTAAAGCAGATAACGAAAATTTTCTCCGCCACCGCTTAACATTTCCATAAGCGGTTTAATTCCAATCTCTTTGAAATTTACCGAAAAAAGGTCTTCATTATCGGGCTTTTCTTCTACTTTAGGCTCAACCGGTTGTTGTGAAAGCTGGCGTTCATCTGATTGCGCTTTTCTTTTCGGGCCTGTTATCGGAGAAAGATGTTCATTTTCGGTAGGAGCCGGAATGTTTGCGTCAATATTTGTAGGATAAACTGCAGAACTGTCACTTTGACCGTAGCCGGCGCATGCCGATAGAAGTATCGAAAGAAGGAGGGCGAATCCAGTCCCTGGCAGTGTGACGGCGCGTATCACTTCAAATACAATCGCTTTTTGCCGTTTTCAGAGGATAGCTCCACGTAATCTAAAGTTATTGATATTATGGGGTAACCTTCAAAGACATCCCCGATCCGGTAGCTTTTATCATTTATCACAGCAAGTTTATCACTACCCTTTATCATAATTAAATCCACCGTGGTCTCGGCCTTTTTCTCTTTTGGGACCCTTCGAACCCTTATCACTGCTTTTTTCTTTGCGAACTCAAATGGGTTCCTGACATTATAAATATCAACTTCTGTGCCAGAACCAACCGTCGAGATGGCCACAAGGGATAGCACAAATAAGGCGGCACGAAAATTCATTTTGAGAAAAGCTCCATTTCAATGCTGGTTGTAATAAGCGACCGGTTGCCCTTCGTGCGATTTGAAGGTGTCATCTTCACCGAGAGTATGGATAAGGCGTATGGCAACTTCGACATGCCCGCGAGGTACTCAACTGTGGCTGGATAGCCGGAGCTGTATTTCAACCTGATTTTGTTTTTAATGAACCGCTTATTCTCTTTATTATCAGAAACTGAAGCGGTGGTTTTTTGAGAGGCGTCTGCTGTTTCCCTGAGTTCCAGCAGTTCCAGCTCCATTTTGCGCGCGCTAATTTCCAGGTTTTTTAGAACACTGGCCGTATGTCCTCCAGAGGATAGTCTGTTATTAAGCCTGGCCTCCAACATCTTTTTAGCGGCGAGATTAGCTTTTAATCGGTTGAATTCCTTTCCGAGTTCGATAATAGAGCCGCGGGCGTTTTCGATATTCCGCCGGGTTTGGCTATATTCCGCCAGGCGTTTTTTCGCCATTCCGATTTCCGCAAGCAGCGGACGGAAGGTCAGCATATAGATGAAGTATGTTAAAAGCGTTATCACGGTCAACATCGCCAGAACCTTTTCCCGCCCACTCATATTCGAGAGCTTTGCGGGGATGGAATTTATCACTGCGGATACCTTATTGCGGCCGAAAGTGTGAATAAAAGGATTGATGAACCGGTGCCGGCGGGACCGCCCTGTTTTGTGGAGATTAATGAAGCGTGTTCAAACATGGTTGAGCTTTGCATTTTTTCAAGATAGCTGCGAAGAGATTTCAGTTTTTTATCTTCGTCGCCGCGTATTTTTCCGTAAATCAAAAGATGATTGTCGTAAAGGTTCCCATTTGCGGCATATTCCGGCGGATGACCAAAAGAGAGTTTTATTTTATCCAGAGCGGCGTCGTCGGGCAGGCTGCGGGCGATCTCCAGAAATACGGCGGGCCATTTAACGTTATTGCCTTTGGTTTCCGGATAAAAACGTATGCGTTTTTCAATGTTCTTTATTTCACTTTTTACATTGAAGATTTCATTTACCAATAAAACGGTCGCCTCTTGTTCCTTTTTTAGCCCTGATGAAATCAGCTTTGCGCCGTTTAATCGGCTTTGTGCATTTTCCAAATAGTGGATGCCGGTAAACTTAAGCCCGGCCAGAAAAATCAGATATGCCGCGGTTATCGCCAGCGCCGCCGCTCTCCCTTTGAATTTATCAAACGAATAACGGTACCTCTCCGGCAGTAGATTGATTGTGCGCCCCCTGTCAATTGCGAGTCCCACAGGAACAACAATTTCCGGACCCTTCTCAATACCGGGTTTAATACTTTCGTTTTCTACGACAAGAAAGTCGTCAAACGGATTGTACAGGCGGAAATCGTATTCCGTCACGCTGCCAAGGTAAGCGGCAAGGTTTTTTAACGATGCGGCGGAACCGGTAATCAGTACCGTCGGTATCCTGTTAACCCGCTGTCGGTTTTTGAAGTGTTCGAAAGATCTATTAATTTCGTTCACGAGCCTGTCCAGACACGGCCGTATTTTTTCTAACGCCATTTCTCCGGTTTTCCCGGTCATGACGTTTTCATGCAGTTCGTTTCCCATGGGGATTCCGAACTTTGCAGCGATATCACCAGCTTTCTTTTTGGATATTTCGAATCCGGCTGCCATTAGTCTCGTGATTTCGTTTCCGCCGATATTTATTTCACGGATAAAATTAACCTGCCCGTCGACGAATAGGTAAATGCCGGTTGTAGATTCATCTATATTAAGTATCGGTACAGGCAGGGATCTGTCTATTGTTCTGGACTTTTTTACGATTGCGGCAAGCGCAACCGGGACGATTGATATCGCGGTAAGTCTTAAAGGGGTGCGCCCGAACAGTTTTTTTATCCGGTTAGTTCCGGAACCGTCGAGAACGGCAATCAACACATTATTGTTTCCCGTTGTTTTTTCGCCGTGTTCAACCCACGCATCGATAGATGCGGTGTCGATGGGAAACGGTGAAGTTTCACGCCCGCTAAAGCGCGCCGAATTAATAATCTCCAGCCGTCCCATCGGCGGCATGCGATGCCTCCGGATAAACATATCCGCTGCCGGCGCGAGGCAGCATACGGTTTTCGCCCTGAGTTTATTTTTACGGCAGATGGAGCTTATAGCTTTAGCCGCCAAACTTGTCAGGTTGGTAATCGGTTTATCAAAAACAACTTTTCCGAATGCGCGTAAAACATACTCCGTGTTTCGCGGCACAAGGTCGACTACTATTACATGATCATCGGTTGCCACCGCGCCGGTGCAACTTTCCTCAACAGGTATGTTTGCCATTTTCAGCAAACCGTTCATGATCCCCCTTCCCCAGAATACCGACATTTATTTTCTTACCTTTCTCTAAACTTTACAAGCCCGCCACATAGCATGTTCAACAAATGGCGCGCACGATATTGCCTGCTCATGCAATGGGCTGTAGAATAAGCTGGTCTCTATGAGGGAAAAGATCTCGGTTATAACTGCATGAATTATTAAAGAGGAGTAATTTATGGTCACGGCCGATACGGGAGCTTCCGCGATACGTAATATTGCCCTGGTAGGGCACGAAGGGTCAGGAAAAACCACGCTGGTGGAAGGTATTCTTAAAGAAGCCGGCATCATACAGAAGATGGGTCATGTTAAGGAAAAGAACACGATAAGCGATTACGATCCCGATGAAAAAGAGGCTGGGCATTCATTTAACTGTTCAACTATCTCTTTTACATATCAAGGAATCAAATTTAATCTTCTGGATGTTCCGGGAAGCGCCGATTCCATCGGCGACGCGCTCGCCGCGTTGCGGGTTGTGGGATGCGCGCTTATATGTGTTGACGCGTTGCACGGCGTCAAGATAAATACGTTAAAAGTATGGCATGAAGCAGAGCGCATCGGCCTTACCCGCATAATTGTCATAACCCGCCTTGACGCTGAAAACGTCAATTTCGAAAAAACGCTTGAGGAGATTCGCGGTCAATTCGGAGAAAGATGCATACCGTTGGTATTGCCGGACGGTTCCGGCGAATCGTTTAAAAGCGTAACGAATTCCTATCACACGGAGAGCG
>JBHHVT010000027.1:0-14938 GCA_046754425.1 Nitrospinota bacterium
TTCTTGGCATGATAGCGGCGCTCAGGGCGGACAGGAAACATATAGAGTCTGTCAGGACCGAAACCGAAATTAAGGCAGTGAGGATATATAATGATAAGGCCCACGGTATTTTGGCAAATGAAATTCCAAAATCCATCAAAAACGACGTTGCGGTGATGATTGACACGATAATGGTAGTAAACGAGATTCACAGCCTGCAAAAAAAACTCGAGGGGTTACCAAAGGTTGATCCTCAGTTACCCGACGACATGAAGCCCGAGGTTCATGAACTGGCAGGCGAACTGGTCAGTCTTTATAAGGATATTATAAAAGGAGTCTAACCCGGATTATTCATGAAATGTCCCCTCCTTTTCAAGGAGGGGAATTGAAGGGGTGGTTTTCCTTTTTGTTTTAACCCTTCCGCCGCTTACGCGGCGCCTTCCCTTGAAAAGGGAAGGACATTCCGAAAATACACTCTGTCTTTTCGCGCAATTCCTGAAATGCGCGCAAGCAGCATATTTTAAACTGGTTACGACCTATAATTTGAAAATTCAACTTCTTCATGAATAATTCGGGCTAGGACCCTTTACCGGGATTAGGCTCTTTTTTTTAAAGCGCCATATATTATCAGTTAACCTGGGCGAATTCGGTGCGGAGCGTTTTGTAGTAGATATCCTGGTAGACGCCGTAATTTCGCAGTACATTTTTAACGTAGCCGCGCGTTTCGGGGTAGGGGATAGTCTCGATAAACTCGCTGACGTCGTCGTACGGCAGTCTTTTAAGCCATTTATTTACAACACTCATTCCGGCATTGTAGGAAGCTAACGCGGGCGCAAGTTCGCCGCCGGTACGCCTTAAAAGCGTGGAAAGATAATAGACCCCCATCCTGATATTAACCTGCGGATCGTGCAGCAGTTCGTCCGTGTAGTCGTTCATCGAAAGCTGTTTTGAGATGCGTTTACCGGTCGGCGGGATAATCTGCATCAGCCCCCTGGCATTCGCGCGCGAGACGACCTCCGCATCGAACCTGCTCTCCTGCCGCATGATTGCAAGCACCAGCATCGGATCGACGTTGTACTTTTCGGCCTCGCTGCGGATTGTTTTCCAGTGCGGAACGGGATACATGACGTTCATTAAAAACTGTTTTTGATTATCGTCCACATTCTTCTTTGCCATAACCATATCGAGC
Organism: Nitrospinota bacterium; assembly: GCA_046754425.1. Classification (GTDB taxonomy): domain Bacteria; phylum Nitrospinota_A; class UBA7883; order JACRGQ01; family JACRGQ01; genus JBHHVT01. Next base: position 1,169 of record JBHHVT010000027.1, read on the forward strand.
CGCCAGAACATGTCGCTGTAAAGCCCGGCGCGGAAGTACTGGTATCCGAGCCATATCAAATGTCCGTTTTTCGAATCCATGCCGTCCGCGATCATGTCCAGCAGCGGTTTCGCCCGTTCTTTAAAGCCGAGCGATACCCAGTTCCGGCTGCTGTAAAGCGCCCACTGTTGGATAGGGTCAAGCTCCGGTTTCTTTTGGTATTTTTTAACCGCCACTACTATATTGCTTTCCAGGATTTCATCCAGCATATCCTCGTTCGGGTAAAAACGGATCATCTGGGTGTACAGGCTGTTGTCCATGCTCTCTGCAAGGATGGTGTAGTAGGAGTTCGGGAATTTTTCCATGAGAGTTTCGAACTGCTCGATTTTTTCAACCCTGTCGCCGCTGTCTATTATTGCGCGGCCGTGCCAGTAGAGCGCTTTTTTTAATTCATCGGAATCGGGATATTTTTCGGCAAAAAGAGAGAAGGCGTTCTGCGCCTTTATGTAGTTTCCCTGCCGGTAACGGCTCCACCCGACATTCCAGAGGCACGTCGGCGCAATATCAGATTTTGGGTACTCCTCAACCACGCGCATCCATTTACTGATGGCGCGTTCACGGTTACCGTTCTTGTCGTCTATCTTTCCCGATACATACAGCGCGGTCGGCGCTCTTTTGTGTTTTGGATATTCGGCTGAGAGTGTATCCATAAGGTTCATTGCGATTTTACCGTTGCCGAGGTTCCACTGAAGCCTTGCCAGGGAGTAAATTGCCCGCGGTCTCGATTTTGTTTCTGAGAACTTTTCAATCACGCGGCGGTAGATTTTTATCGCTTTTTCGTCGCGGTTCATTTTGTCCAGCGCCCTGGCGCGCTGAATGAGCATCTTTGCCTGCATCTCCTTATCGAGTTTCGACATGTCGATGGTGCGGATGTAAAGTTCAGCCGATTCGTACTGTCTTTCTTTGATCAGGGTTTTAACTCGTTTCAGTTTTTTCGATGGCTCGCCCGTGCGGAATTTCCCGCGGTGTTCGTTGTAAAGCCTTACCGTCTCGCCGCGTGCCGGCTCCGCGAGATCGGTTTGGGGGTGGCGGTAAAATATCCGCTGATACGTTTTATACGCTTCATCCAGTCGTCCGGCATCTTCCAGCAGCCGCGCCAGCATCCACAACGGTTTGTGACCGTCTTCAGGTTTGCTCTTTATATACCGTTGCAGATGTTTTACGGCCTTATCGCGCTTGCCGGTTTTTACCAGCGCCTCGGCTTCTATCATGGCGGTTTCACGGAGGACGGGAGAGGAGGGGAACCGCTCCCTGATTTGAGCCGTCGTCTCGACAACCTGCTCGTAGTTTTCCTTGTTTGACTGTATCCGCGCGATGTGCGCCAGCGCGTAATCGCCGACAAGGATGTTGTCCGTAATGGACGAAAGGGTCTCCAGCGCTTCCTGGTCCCTCCCCGACTTTAAGAGCGCGTATCCAGCCATGTATGTGGCGCGCGCTTTTAGCCACTCGTTCGAACCGGCGTCAATGGTGTTAAAAAGGTTGAACGCGTCTGTGTAGTCGCCGGCTTTCAGCAGCCGCACCCCTTTGTCGATCAGCGCCGGTACGTGTTCACTCGCCGGTGCGTCGGCTGTCCAGATAAAGCAGGCAATAAGCAGCGCGGCGATCGGTTTAATTTTTATCATCACTCCCAAGTTCCATGCGGCCCGCCCGTGTGCCATACGGTTTGTCCGTCGTAACGGCCTGTTTAGTCCCTTCCCGACTTCTTATTCTAGTACTTCACCCTGCCGATGTCATATACGTGCGCTTTGTTAACGCTGCCGCGCGAACCGTTTTGCCATAAAACCGGCGAGCGAACCGCCGGAGTCGCCGCAATCCGATATTGAGTCCGCCCACACCGCGTTGTTTACGCGGGCAAACCAGGTTATCTGACGTTTCGCGTAACGGCGAGTTTCTTTTTGAACAGTCGGCACAAGCTCTTCCTTGCCTAGCCTGCCGTCGAGGAAACTGATAATCTGTTTGTAACCCAGGCTTTGAAACGGTTTGCAGTTTTTATCGAATCCCATGGAAAGGATGGAGTGCGTTTCGCCTATCCAGTCTTTTTTAAACATATCGACTACTCGTTGGTTGATACGTTCATATAGGAGCTTTCTCGGCCCGCCAAGCACGAAGAAAGCCGCTTCGTACGGCTGCTTTTCGACCGTCGAACTTATTGGTGGACCAAAACCGCTTTCAAGCGCGCGCACTATTCTATATTTGTCGTTGGGGTGTATTTTTTCCGCTTTTTCAGGGTTGAGGGTTTGAAGTTTTTCGTACAGGAAGGGGAGGCCTTTGGTCGCCAGCTCCTCATTTAGTTCCGCGCGAAGCTGTGGGTCGGGTTTTGCGCCGCCGTCCAAATTTTCCAAAAGCGTTTTCATGTAAAGACCTGTACCGCCGACCAGCAGGACTTTTTTATTTCTCGATGATATCTCCTCGATGGCTTTTTGCGCGGCAAGCCGGAAATCCCACATCGTGAAGCGCTCGTTCGGTTCCGCAATGTTTATCAAATGATGCGGAATTTCCTCCAGCATACGCTGAGTCGGCTTGGCCGTGCCGATATCGAAATGACGATAAACCTGCATGGAATCGACGCTGATAATTTCACCGTTCAAAAGGCGGGCCGCCTTTACTGCCAGCTCGCTCTTTCCGCTGCCGGTGGGACCGGCGATTATCAACAGCTTTAACTTTCTGTTCATATACGGCCGGTTTGATTGTTACGGTTAATACGAAGTAGCGAACGAGATGATTTTTTAATTTTTCCGCTGATATTGTATTTTTCTCCCCTCCTTTTCAAGGAGGGGAAGAGCGAAGCGAAGGGGAGGTTTACCATTAACCCCTCCGACGCTTTGCGCCACCTCCCCTTGAAAAGGGGAGGAATAAGAACTTAAGCATAAGCATGATTGCAACTTCGTATCAGATGTCGAACTTCTCGTATACGCGGCTCATATTATCCGTGTATCCGCCGTCGTTTGAGTAAACGGTAAACGGCGGCAGAAGCGTAACGCCGCCGCCGCCGTTTTTAACGGAGTTAACGATAACCCAGAAAGGATCCTCGCCGCTTTTGCTGTGTAAAAACCTGGTTGTTTTAGGCGCGAGCCCGTTTTCCCTCATTACGCCCAGAATTTCCCCGCTCCTTTGGGCTAGATGAATAAGGCAAAACAGTCCCCCGTCAGTCAGGAGGTGGGCGGCGGCCCGCGTGAGTTCGTTCAAAGTAAGTCTGATCTCGTGCCGCGCTATCGCTTTTGAGCTCATACGGTTTAACCGTCCCGAACCGGCCTTCCTGTAAGGCGGATTGCTTACCGCAAGATCGAACGAACCGGCTTTTAAAAGGGATGCCGTCTGCCGCAGGTCGGACTGGATAAAGCGCGCCCGCACTTTCAGTTTTTCGCAGTTCTTAACCGCGCAGACGAGCGGTTCGCGCTGTATATCGAGACCCCAGCATTCGGCGTCAGGGTATAGCCTTGATAGAAGCAGAGGCAGTATTCCGTTGCCGGTGCCGAGGTCGGCGATGCGGCGCGCGTTATCGGCGGTTATGTTGTCGGCCAGTAAAAAGGGATCTATCGAGTATCGGTAACCCTCGCGCGGCTGCATGAGTTTCGTACTGTTTTCCACGTTTAGCTACCTATGCAAAAGAAAGGCGATGAATGCCGCAAGGGTTAACGCAATGCCGACCGGCACAATCAGTTCACCGGTATATGCGCCGATTTTCAATAGATGCAAAATGAACAAGGCATCCTGCTTAAAGGTCATTTTGCTGACGCCCTTTGATCTCTGATTGAAAACGTAGGGGATTTCCACTATTTTCCCGAATTTTCCGCGGGCCAGAACCTCCAGAAATATCTTGAAGCCGAGCGGCGAGAGTTTCGAAAGGTCGACACACTCCCTTTTAAACATGAAGCAGCCCGTTGTGGCGTCGCGCACTTTGCGGAGCGTAATCGGCAGACAGAGCTTTGCGATAACTGTAGCCACAGACGATATGATTATTCTATGAGATTCCCAGTTGCTTGTGCCGCCGCCCGCCACCTTGCGGCTTGCCACGGCCATATCCGCGTTATGTTCGTTAAGGTCGTGAAAGAGGTGCGGGATTACCTCCGGCGGGTGCTGCATGTCTCCGTCTATAACGGCAAAGAGACGCCCGGACGCTTCCCGCCAGCCCCTTATTACGGCGGTGGCGAGCCCTCGCTCGTCTTTTCTTACTATTACCTTTACGTTGCATTTTTCTTTTATCGACTCCGCCGCCTTAACGGTATCGTCCGTCGAACTATCGTCAACGACTATGAATTCCAGCACCGTATCGCTGTCTTTAAAACTCAGTGATATTTGTTCAATCAGTTCCGCTATGGTTTTTGCTTCGTTATATGTCGGAATGACGACAGATATCTCAATTGGAAGGTTTTTCATCGGCAAAGTTTACAGTCTGCCCTTAAAATCCGCAACGTGGCGATGTTTGCACTTTTAATAAGGGAAGAGAGTGTATAAAATTCAAGTAACCAGTTGCCGCTATTATAACCGGAGAACTTATCTTGATAGAAAGCCTGGACAAGACGATTGTTATGTTGAACATGCCGTTCACCATAGAAGAGGTGCGGGTGCTTCGCGAACTGCGTATATCGGGTGTCGACAAGCTGGCGGATATTCCGGAAAAAAATATAGCGCAGTACATAAAAAAGGCGATAGACGTTGGGTACAGCCTTATAGACGCCAAAGGGCTTTATCGCACGTTCAGGGTAGTTAAAGATAAAGGCGGTCCGCCTGGCGTGGAGGGTAGTCCCGGCCTTTTCTTCGGCAAAAAAATAGCGTCTCTGATACAGGAGTGTGACTACGTAAGCCTGCTGCTTACCACGATTGGAGAGGCGTTGCCGGACCGCGCCACCGAGATACAGAAAAAAGAGCCTACGAACGCCTTTTACCTGGAGCATGTCGGCGGCTGGATGGCGGACTACCTTGCGGACCGCGTAGATGAACGTATAGTGCGCGAATGCGGCAAAAACGGCTACAGGACCACCATGCGTTACTCGCCGGGATACGGTGACTGGACGCTCGACGCTCAACCGGAGATTTTCAGGCTTTTAGAGCCGGAAAAAATCGGCGTTTCCCTTACGGATACGAAGATAATGATTCCGCGCAAATCGGTATCGGCGGCGCTGGGGTGGGTCCCGAACCGTTGACAATTAATGCACCCGTTGAAATAATGATAGGCAGATCAGTACTCACTAAATATTGGCAAAATGGAGAATAAATTATGAGTGAAAAAGTAAAAGCCGTGTTGGATAGAATCCGCCCCATGCTGAACGCTGACGGCGGCGACGTGGAGCTTGTGTCGATAGAAGATGGAATAGTCAACGTAAGGCTTACCGGCGCGTGCGGTTCGTGCCCCAGTTCGACCATGACACTGAAAATGGGCATAGAGCAGGCGATACGCGACGAGGTGCCGGAAATCAAGGCAGTGGAGCAGGTCTTTTGAGAAAACGTCAGGGTTTAATTTTTAACCTGCGAACCCTGCTTGTTTTCGTGACGATTTTTGCCGCTGGTTATCTGCTGAGCGCGCAGCAGATACGATCCGTCCAACCGAACGGCGCGCCGCAGTCGGCGGTTGCCGGGGAACCGACCGAATACGTACAGTCGCCTGAACTTGAACTGAAGAAACTCGAAGGCGGCACGGTCAAGCTGAGCGATTACCGCGGGAAGTGGGTTTTTCTGAACATCTGGGCCACATGGTGTCCGCCGTGCGTTTACGAAATGCCGGCAATGGAGAAGTTTTATCAGAAGTTCAAGAGTAATAACCTTGTCATGCTCGCGGTGTCCGTCGACGACCGCGATAAGAAACAGGATGTAATCGATTTCGTTCTGGATAAAAAGCTTACGTTTGATATATTCATCGACCCCGAAAACGCTGTACTAAAGGGGTTCAAGACGAATTCCCTGCCGTCCACATACATAATAAACCCTGAAGGACTTATAGTTTCTCAGGCGATGGGCGCGCGGGAATGGATGGACCCGACGGTCATCGAATATTTTGCCGGTCTGATGGCGGTTGATAAAAAGGAAGCCCTTTAGCGCGTCTTGAGTACGCGCAATTCCCGCATTATCTCATCATGGCCCCTTGACAGCGGCGCCGGCAGCGGCGTTGCCAGGGTGGCGTCCGGTCTGGGGCGCGCGCTGGAAGCAAACGGGTGGGACAGCGAACTCGTTTCATCAGACTTTTCCGGAGAGGGGTATTTTTCCACAACCGTTAAGCGGATTTTATTCAACCTTAACCTTCGCGGCGAAAGCCGGCTGCATGACGGGAGGCCGGTTATCGCGTTCGATTTTGACGGTTTCCTTTTACCTAAAACAGTGAGGTTTGCCCAGATAAACGGCGGCATACTGTCGGACATCGTGCAGTTTGAAACCGGCCTTGTGGGACAGGCGGTGCGTTTAATGGCGCGGCTGGAAAAGCTCGCCTCAATGAAGGCCGACCGCATATTCACGCCCAGCAATTACGCCGCTCAAAAAATACGCGATCTTTACGATGTGCCGCCCGAAAAGATAAGCGTAATGCACAACGGAATATTCTTTCAGGAGTGGCGTAACCGCCTTGCCGCCGTACCGCGTAAGCAGGGGAGATCGCCGACGGTTTTATCCGTTGCTCGTTTTTACAAGCGTAAAGGGATAGATCTGCTTTTAAAATCGTGGCCGATTGTGCTTGCAAAACTGCCCGATGCCAGGCTTTCTATCGTCGGCGACGGGCTGGAAAGGGAAAATCTCAAGCGGTTGGCTGAAAAGCTGGGGATTAACGGTTCCATCGATTGGAAAGGGACGGTACTCTCGGATGAGGAGATGGCTTCTCATTATGCCGATTGCGACGTTTTTTGCCTGCCCAGCAGGCACGAGAGTTTCGGGCTGGTATTTATAGAGGCGATGGCCTCCGAAAAACCGGTTGTCGCGGTTAACTCGACGGCAGTTCCGGAAGTGGTGCGTGACGGGATTGACGGAATACTCGCCGAACCGGAGGATGTGAACGGCATCGCCGCGGGTATAATGACACTGCTGGAAAATAGCGCTCTCCGCACGAAAATGGGGGCGGAAGGGGCGCAAAGGGTAAGAGAAAATTTCGACTTCAGCCGGGTGATTACGCCTTTGCTGGACTGGATGGAGGAACGCAATGCTAAATGACAAGGTGGCCCTTGTAACGGGTGCGGGGAGGGGTATAGGACGTGCGGTGGCTTTGCTGATGGCAAAAAATTCAGCTTTTGTTTACGCCTGCTCGCGCTCCAAAGATCAGATTGACGAAACGGTGCGCCAGGTACGCGACGATGGCGGTGAGGCCGCGGCGATTTCCTGCGATGTGGCTGACGAACGGCAGGCAGCGGATATGTTTGCCGCGATAAAAAAGGACAAGGGAAAACTCGACATTCTGGTCAACAACGCCGCGCTGTTCGAGGCCTCTCTTGTGGAGGAGACCTCACTGGAGCAGTTCCGGAAGGTTATGTCCGTAAACTGCGACGGGGCATTTTTATGCGCAAGGGAGGCGTTCAAACTGATGAAAAGCGGCGGCGGTTCGATAGTGAACGTATCTTCGCTGGCAGGTGTTCGCGGCACGGAGAAGTTTCCCGGCTTTTGCAGTTACATCGTTTCCAAGTTCGGTGTTTTCGGTTTGACGGAGGCGCTGGCGGTGGAAGGCAGGAAGTATGGTATCAGGGCGAACACGGTATGTCCCGGCGCGGTGGATACGGAAATGCTGAACAAGGCGGCGCCCGATTTATACCCCCGCCTTTCGCCGATTCAGGTGGCGCGGACAATCGTCCATCTTGCGTCTCCCGAATCATCGGGCGTAACAGGTACGGCGGTCGAGATGTTTTCCCATCTTCTTGGCGACAAAAATGAAACATAGACCGGGGATTCTCTTGACAGGGCAGGCGGCTTTGTCAGTTTGATACAATATGCCGATGGTTTCTGAAAAAACATTTACTCACCTAAGTGAAAAAGGCGAGGCGCGGATGGTGGATGTTTCCGAAAAAACGGCAGCAAATCGGCGCGCCGTCGCATCCGGCCGAATTAGCATCTCAACTGAAGCTATGAAGGCGTTAACAAGCGGTACGAACCCGAAGGGCGACGTGCTAGCCGCGGCGCGGATAGCGGGTGTACTGGCCGCAAAGAAGACGGCGGACCTGATTCCCCTTTGTCATCCGCTGGGACTCGATTTTTGCGAAGTAACCTTTTCCATTTCGGACGGTTGTATAGAGATAAGGTCCGAGGTGAAGGTTAACGGCCCCACGGGCGTGGAAATGGAGGCGATTACCGCCGTATCGGTCGCGGCGATTACGATTTACGACATGTGCAAGTCGTTCGATAAACGGATGGTGATATCCGACATCATGCTGCTCGAAAAAGAGGGCGGCAAATCCGGCCTGTTTAAACGCTAACCACCCTGCGGGTGGAGGTAAAGTGCGGCAAAGCCGCCAAATTACGATAGTGGTTGTTGTCGGTTGGCTGTGCGTACTGGCGCCAGCATGTTGTCCGTCGGCACAGCCGGCCTATTTTATTTCTAGTTCTTTTATAAGGCGTGACAGGTATGTTCTCTGTATATCGAGGACGCCCGCCGCTTTTGTTTTGCTACCGCCGACGCTTCCAAGCGTTCTTATGATGAATTGACGCTTGAAGTTGTCTTGCGCCTCCTTGAGCGACATCCCGACTTCTAATCGGTTTTCATTTTTTTCCATTATCTCGTAGGGCAGGTCGGTAGGTTTTATCTCCTTGCCGTTGCACATTATCATCGCGCGTTCCACAGTGTTTTCGAGCTGGCGCACGTTGCCGGGCCAGCTGTATCGGGTGAGGATTTCCATCGTTTCAGGCGAAAAAGATTCCGCGGTACAGCGTGAACTTTTCCGGAACTTCCCCATGCAGTGGCTCACTAAAAGCGGGATATCATCGCGCCGTTCGGCGAGGGACGGAATTTTCAATCTTACTACGTTTAGCCGGTAATAGAGGTCTTCCCTGAAGGTCTTTTCCTCTACCATTTTTTCAATGTTCTTGTTCGTGGCGGCCAGCACCCGCACGTCTACGTTTATCGGGACGACGCCGGAGACCCGGTTAAAAGCCCCTTCCTGCAAAACGCGCAGCAGTTTTACCTGCATATTGGTGGAGGTTTCGCCTATCTCATCGAGGAAGATCGTTCCGCCGTTAGCGGTTTCGAAAAGCCCCAGTTTTTGAGAGTCTGCGCCCGTAAAGGCCCCCTTTTCATGCCCGAAGAGCTCGGTTTCCAAAAGCGTTTCTGTTAACGCGCCGCAGTTGATAACCACGAAAGGCTGTTCTTTACGCGGACTGGAGTTGTGAATCAGTCTGGCTATCAGTTCCTTGCCTGTTCCGCTCTCACCCGTCATCAGTACGGTGGCATTGGAGTGAGCGACCTTCGAAGCGTCCGCCAGCAGTTTTTTAAGCGACGGACTTTCGCCCACAATAGTGAACTTTTTATCCAACTCCTGCTTGAGGCGCTTGTTTTGACTGTGAACGGAGGAATAGACCTGCGCTTTCAGAATAGTGGCGGCGGAAAGTTCGCTAAATGCATTCAGCATCTCCAGGTCTTCATTTTCAAGAACCGACCCGTCCTCGTGATCGATTATTTCAATAACTCCCAGTATGTTATCCCCGACCTTGAGCGGGGCGCAGGCAATCGATTTTGTATCGAAGGCGGTGGCGGTCGATATCTTATCGCTCCATCTGGGGTCCTCTTTTACGTTTGAAACAAGGAGCGGCTCTCCTTTTTCAGCTACCCACCCGGCGATTCCTTCCCCTTTTTCCAGTTCATATCGCTTTACTTCATCTTTTTTGTCGCCGGTCGCAATATGGAAAAAGAGCCTGCCTGTACGCTCGTCTTTGAGGAGCAGCGAGCTGGCCTTCGCGTTCATGATTTTTGTGGCGGATACGATGATAACGTCTAATAGATTGTTGAGATCAATGACGGAACCGATAATTTCGGAAACGTCTTTAAATATTTTTATACGTGGATCGGTCATTATTCTCCTGCTTCCCTCAAAATGTACATTTTATAGCAATTAAATGAATTCTAAAAGAATATTGTTTAAAAAAAGTAGCCCTCTTCTGGTGAGCTTAAATCCGCTGTTATTAACCGTAAGTAAGTTGTTACGGTCCAGTTTTTCAATAGGTCCCCTGTATAGCCGTCTGAAATCGATGCCAAACTTATCGTTTATTTCCGAGAAGTTTATATCTCTGTCTACAAGCCGCAGTCTCATCAAAAGGTATTCTATCAACTCATTTTTTGGTTTGCCGGTTAATTCTCGTGGCGAAACGCCGTTTGCGATATGGCTGATGTAGTCTTCCGGTCTGTTTGGATTTGCAAAACGGCGTTTTTGCAAAAAGGAGTGCGCGCCGCTGCCCAGCCCCAGGTATTCTTCCCCAAGCCACGCGGCAAGATTGTGACGGCACTCCTTGCCCGGTTTGGCGAAGTTCGATATTTCGTAGTGTCCGTAGCCGTAACCACCAAGAAATTCGATGGCCGTTTCGTACAGTTCCGCCTGAACATCGTTGCCGGGCATTTTATGCGCATTATAACCAAGCTCCTTTTGCATTGGGCTGTTTTCGTGAAGCGTGAGTTGATAGACGGACAGGTGCTCCGGTTGGAATTCGACAGCCGTCTTGAGATCGTTAATCATGGAGGCCGTCGTCTGTCCCGGTATAGCCGTCATGACGTCCACGGAAAGGTTTGTAAAGCCTGTTTTTAGCGCGGCTTGAATGGACTCAACCGCGTCTTGCTGTTTGTAATCCCGCCCCAGCATCTCAAGCGTTCCGGTATTGAAGCTCTGTACGCCAATGCTAAGACGGTTTATGCCGATACTCTTTAATCTTTCCAAATCTAAGGCAGAGACGGTGGCGGGGTTGGCCTCAAGCGTAATTTCAGCCTCTTTTTGTATCAGGAACCGTTTGGTTACCTCCGCCATGATATCAGATGTCATCTCTACCGGAAGCAGGGAGGGCGTTCCTCCCCCAAAATATACGGTACCGGCGGAAAGCCGTGGTGATCCACGAATTTCTTCCATCAATGCATCGACATAGTCCTTGTAAAGATGATCAAGCGATGCGAATGAGGAGAAGTCGCAATAGCCGCATTTCGACCTGCAAAACGGTATGTGAATATATACGGATGCGGCCTGTACCATAACAGTTATCTTAATGCCGGAAAGCCGCCTTTAAACAGTTAAAATAATATATGTTAAAATTTAAAGTCAAATGAATGCCGGGAGGGATTTAAGATAGACAAAGATAAAAAAACGCAAGCCGAACCGATAACTGGCGAACAGGGAGACGTCAGTACCAGCGGTATAAAGCTGAAGGAGATTCTTAAAAAGCGCCGGGAGCTTGACGAACAGCTGCGGAGCCTCGCGGCACAGGAAAAAAAGATACAAAAGATTATTACAGTGATGTTTACCGACCTCAAAGGTTCAACGGACATTGCGGATAGAAAAGGCAGTTTCGAGGTGCGTCTGCTTATCGATTATCACAACGACATTGTATTCCCGTTGATTGATAACGGTAACGGCAGGCTGATAAAAACGATGGGCGACGGCACGATGTCCTATTTTTTAAGGGCTCAGGACGCGGTGCGCACTGCCGTGAAAATCCAGCAGGAAATTACGGAGTTTAATCAAACCGGAAAAAGTGAAATCCCCATCATCATGCGAATAGGAATACATACCGGAAAAGGGATTGTGGATGAAGACAAGGAAAAGGGAAAGATAGATATTTTCGGCGATGTTGCAAACGTCGCTTCGCGAATAGAGAACTTGGCCCAGAGCGGTGAGGTGCTTTTCTCGGAAGGTACATTCAATGCTCTAAGAGACAAGGAAGAGGTATATTGCCGATACCAAAAAACAAGCGAGCTAAAAGGTAAGGCGGATAAGTTTAAAATCTTCAAAGCGTTATGGGACGAAAAGGAGATTGAAGAGGACAAGAAAAAAGGTGAAAAACCTGTGCCCATCACCATAGAGGAGAGCAAGAAGCCCTCGTTGACGAACCGGATGGATGTCGATCAAAAGGGCTATAGTTACTCCCAAACACCTGCGGAGGTAGCCGCGGAAGCGGTGAAAGCCGGTGAAGGGCCCTGCCTTGTGGTGCAAAGAGAAGATGATGATAAGTTGATAGTACCCATTAATAAGGATGAATTAACGATGGGCCGCTCTTCAGATTGCGATATCGTGCTGGACGAAAGGTACGTATCCCGAAAACACGCGCGCATCTGTCGCGAGCAGGGAGCTTATTGGGTTGAGGATTTGAAAAGCAGTATCGGCATATCAATAAACGGCAGGCGGATCCCTAAAGAACAGCTTCAAAACGGGGACGAGATTAAACTGGGCGCCATCAGAATCATTTTTGCCGCCCCTGCGGCGGCTCCTTTGGAAGAGGAGACAACAAAGATGGATGTAACCATGGCGGTGCCTACAGTCGACGACGAGGCTACCATGACCATCGAGTCACACCCTGTTTATAAGCTTGTTATATCTCACGCCGACGGTGAAATAACCGAACACGAAATATCTCCGGATGGGGTCGTTCTCGGCAGGTCAAACGCAAGCGACGTGCAGTTGAAAGACCCGATGGTATCCCGCCGCCACGCAAAAGTTTTTACGGAAGCAGACACTGTTTTTGTAGAAGATCTCGGCAGTAATAACGGCACCTTTGTGGACCAAAAGCGGATAAAAACCGAACAAAAGGTGGAATTAAATGAAAAACAGTTAATCACAATAGGCGACATCAAATTAATGATGGTTAATGCTGCTGTTAACGCGGACAAATCGCTTTTTGCTGATACGGCCCCATCGGTTTCCAAAGGGTTGGGAAGACTCTGGGGAAAAGGTCAAAAATAGCCGTAAGGTCCATTTGCTGGATAATATCGGTATAATACTTGACCGAACCCGTCATGCGGCGAATATCGGGGCCGTCTGCCGCATTATGAAAAATCTTGGCTATAGAAATCTGCATATTGTCTCGCCCAGCGGCTACCAGCATCTCGCCGCAATAAAAATGATGCGCGGCTCGGAGGATCTGATGGAATCGGCCGTTTTCCACGATACCATTGAAGACGCCGTGGCGGGTTATCATGTATCTTTCGCGACAACCCGCAGGATGAAACAGGATGCGGCACTGAACCTTACCGAAGGCGCCCGGCTTATAGCTGATGCCGCAAAAAAAGGCAGGGCCGCACTACTTTTCGGATCCGAAAAATACGGACTGAGGCGCGGAGATGCCGACAGAAGTGGTTACGTGATAAAGTTGCCGGTAGAGTCCGGCTTCTCATCTGTTAATCTGGCCCAGGCAGTTGCAATGGTCTGCCTTGAGGTGAGGTTGCGGCTAATAAGCGGCGGCGATGATAACAGGCAGGAATCGCTCCCTGTGCAGATTAAGCATTTAACCCTGGAGGAGCGTAACAAGTTTTACTCTGAATTCAGTTCACTTTTTGCCCTTTTGGGATTCGATACACCATCTATTTACTTAAAAATACAAAGACTTTTCGATCGGGCAAACCTTGAAAAGTGGGAGCAGAACCTGTTTTACGGCCTTATAAAGGAGGTTCGCAAAAAGCTGGGAAAGTAGTCAATCCGTGGGTTAAGCGAACAGCATAAGCCACATACTGGCGGCAATTTGTACTATTATGATGCCAATATTATCGGGGAGTGGCGCAGCCTGGTAGCGCACCTGGTTTGGGACCAGGGGGCCGGAGGTTCGAATCCTCTCTCCCCGACCAACCGCCCTCTAAAAGGG
>JBHHVT010000028.1:0-14883 GCA_046754425.1 Nitrospinota bacterium
AATATATTCTATTTCATCATGTCCGCCGCTGTTACCTACCAACCTGACACGCGGATTCTGTTCAATGGACTCAAGCCGCCGCGCAAGCTCAGGCTCCTTTTCCTTTATCGCCGTCAGGTTCTTTTCGTATATGCTCATACAGTTATGTTATCTGCCATTTTCTCTATTTTTTCGTAAAGTTCCCTGGCGTTTACATGGTTAGGCTTAAAAAGTAAAACCTTTTCCAAATCTTCTTTCGCCGCCTCTTTCTTTCCGTTATGAAACCTTACTCCCGCCAGGCTGAAAAGAATCTCTACATTGGCGGGATGAAGAGCCAGAAACCTTCTAAGAGCGCTATCGACATGCTCCAGTTTATTTAGCGCGTACCCTGCTTTTACAAGAGAAGTTAGCGCCACCTCATTTTCCGGGTTTATCTCAAGCGCGTGGACGTACCGCTCGAACCCTTCTTCCTTTTTTCCCAGATTATAAAGTGACAGGCCGAGGCCGCAGACCGCGCGGTCGTTATCCGGATCACCCGCAACCGCCCTTTCAAATAATTGCGCCGCCAACTCGAAATCGGACCGCATGATGTTAATGGCGCCCATACCGATGAGCGCTGATGTCAAATTATCCATCTCTATCGCTTTTTGATATTTTTCGGCGGCGCTGTCCGTTTCACCCTTTTTCATCAGGCAGTCGCCGCTCATTGCGAGCGCTTCGCTATTTGCCGGGTCCAGCGAAAGCGCCGTATCCGCACACTGGTGAACCGCTTCCAGAAGGTCATTTTCCCGGTATGTACGGGCCATCTCAACCGCCCTCTTTGATAGATGATGGCGCAGACTGCCGTCGTAATCGAATTTTTGTCCATTACTTTTCATCTCTCCCTTTTGGAAAACAGAAAGGAAGGATTTGCCGTCATAAACAGGAACGACGGATATCGGATTTAAACCGCCGATAAGGGCAATAATCTTTCCCAGCGACTCCGGCGTAAATCGATGCATGGGAACCGGATAGAGTTCATTTTCGTCCGCCAACGAATTTGTGCATAAAAGCGCCAGTACGCCCCCGTCCCTTAGGCTTGCCCGCAAGTCGGAAATCGTTTGGACGACATCGTCCTCATGTTCCAGCCGATGGAAGGAGCTTATGTAATCCAGGTTTTTAAACGTGCAAACCGCCTGTTTAGAAGAGTTGTCGTAACTGGATATACGGAGTCCGTTCCCCTTCTCAGCCGCCGAAAGCAGGGTTTCTTCCCTGCCGTATTCGCCCGAACCAAACGATTCCAGCCATTCGGCGGCCTGATCGTCGCTCCGCGCCTTCCACCAGCAGTTCAAAGCCTCTATCAAAAGTCCCTTTGCCGCAAGCGAGCAACCAGTAAACTTTTCATTACCGAGCTTGCGGTAAACCGATTCCGCCTGACCGAACCGGCCAATCGCCATATTCAGATGGCCTCTCCACAACAGTCTTTCCATGCCGCCTTCATCCGATAAACCGTCGAGTAGTTCAGCGGCTTTATTATCATCTTCGCCTTTTGCAACAAAGCGTGTCGCAATTGCCAGCGGGTCGGCGGAATCGGGACTGAATCGTTTTTCCTTTGCGGCCACCTCCCTGAACCATTCCGGAGCGAACGGCTTCGCAGTCTCTTTCGCGGCCGGGTCGTTGCCGACGGTAAGGAGATACTGGAAAACGAAAAACTCAAACATCTCCTCTTCGCTCAGATTGTCTATCTGCCACCTGCCGATTTTGAGGGTACCGTTGGAGCCTTCCCTGTAAATCTTGTCGACCCGTTTTCCCTTTATCTCAAGCGGCAGCAGTCCGCAACGCGATAACATCTCTTTTATCTCCGACAGCGTAAAAAACCGTATGTGCGTGCTGTCCAGCAGGCCGCACTCCTCATAAGTCCAGCGCCCTTCCATAAGCTGGTTCACTAACGAGAAATGCCTTGTATTCGGGATACTCATAACCATCACGCCATTTTTGGAAAGAAGCCTTTTATGTTTTTTAAGCAGCTTTTCGGGGTCGCGCAGATGTTCGAGTACGTCTGCGTATATGATGCAGTCAAAATATCCGGCAGGGTAAGGCAGGTTCAGCTTTTCGACATCTCCGCAAAAAACCCTGTCCATGTATTTGGAAGCCTCCTTTGCGGCTACCGCGTCATACTCCACACCGACCAGTTCCCTTGCGCCGTTATTTTCCTTCAACATGCGCGACGTTACGCCCGCCCCGCATCCGATCTCAAGAATCCGCATCGCGCTGTCCGGTACAATCCGCATGACCTCAGGCCTCTCGCCGCGATAGTAGTAATCAGGCTTTTCGGAATTCGCTTCAAGGCTTTTTGAAACCGAGCGCATGGTTTTGACAATCCGCTCCACTCGATGTCCGTAAGTGTGTGCCGCGAGGACTTTTTCGCGCCCCGCTTTGGCAATCCTTTCGCGCTCATCGTCATGCCGTATGTAGTAATCCGCGCGCTCGACGATATTTTGGTCGCTATAGATAATCAGCTCCTTGCCGTCAGTAAAAAAGTCCGACAGCCCTTCCGCGTCGTCCGTAAGAAGCATGGAGCCGGAACAGAGCGCCTCGAAAACACGCATATTCAGATCGTTTTTTATCGCGTTATTGAAAACAACTTTGCCGCCGGAAAAATGTTCGGCCATTTCGGTTAAGAAAACCCTTCGTATGTTTACGTCAAACTCCGAACTCAAGGAATCCAAAAGATATTTCCGCCTTTCATGCGCGGGACCGTCGGTAATGCTTCCGGCAAAGCTGATGTCGAATTTTTTCGGGACTTCGCGTTTCGAATGAATTTCCGGATCGCATGCAAGAGGCAGCCAGTAGACGTGGCGTATGCCATGTTTTTTGAAGCTGTCGATGTATTCCCTTTGTGCCAAAAACACGACATCGAACAAAGCCGCCAACCGCAGGTGATTTTCGAGGTTAATGTGGGAATCGATAAAATACGCGGCTTTTGGAATGTTAAGGGTTTCGATGCCGGTGGGCGGCGGTTCCAGACCAGTCTCCACCCATAGGAAAAATTCCGGATTAAATCCTTGCGGCAGTTTTCTGAAAACGGACTGCGCGTCCTCCGCTTCGTTGCGCGGTATATCCTGCGGTAATATTTCCGCCTTCATATTTTCAAGTTTCCACATCTTTATCGCATCGGGTGTGATGGTACCGCCGCTAGTAACGACAGCATGCCTTTTGTTAAACGCGCGGCGCAGGTAGTGTGCCGTCGTTGCCGGGTAATACGCGTAGTCCATCCATACCCTTGCGGGGGCGGAAACTAATTCGTTCATAGCCCGTATGCCGTTGTTAACGGCGCTTTCGATAACTTCGTTCCAGCGTGAGATAAACTTTTTAATTGGAAACTTTTTAATGACGCACTCCCTTGCGGCCTTTCCCATTTTTACGGCGAGGCCGCGGTCTTCAAGCAGTTCCCTTGCGCGGGCGCGCAGGCTTTCGGTATCCGAGGATATGAAGCCGTCTTCGCCATCGGTTAGCGGCGACGCGGGATTCGCGAGCGATATGATCGGCATGCCGGTTGCCATCGCCTCCAGCATCGCAAGGTTGTAGCCGTCTTCATACGGATCCTTCGTCGTGTTCAGGAAAAAACGGTTTTGGCGGTAGTGCGATTTCAACTCTTCCCAACTGCCCGAGACGGATGTACCAAGCAACGGGTTTTCGCCGACTATGCGGCTGGAGAATCCTTCGCAGATAGCCTCCTGCTCGCTGAACCCCGTCATAAGGTCCCGTTCCATGAGCATATTGCCCACACGAAGGATATTGGCCCGTTCGCCGTAATATCCGCCATATTCATCCGCGTTTATGCCAGGAGGAATTACCGTCCCCTCCATGCCCCAGTCAGCCTTTTTGCTCTCCGATATGAAGACTTTCGTAACGCCGTGCAGGTACGGTTCCATCTGTTTCACGTAACTTTCGCGGGTTATCGAGTTGCCACCGAGGGCAAGTTCGGTAGTCAATTTATTGTGAAAAACCAGTACTTTGGGAATATTTTGACAGTCCGACAGGGCAATAATGTCCTTGGCGTTCTGGCAGATTATAAGGTCGAACTGCTCTCGCTCAAGCATTCCCAACATATCCGGCTCGGTGATAACGGTGACGTTTTCCGGTATGGGACGCATCCGTTCATCCCACCGGCGGGGCTTCCCGCTTGCCGTAAGTGGTTCAAATATATAGAATTGGTGCCCGATGGACGCCAGCATACAGAGGTATGGCTCGTGCCAATTAAACGAAAGTATCCTTAGTTTTCTATCGGTCATCGCGTCAACTGTTCACCTCTATACATATTCCTTATCGTCATTTACGAGGCTGTCCCATACCCATTTTTTCGCTAAAGGTGCAAAAGACGTTCCCTAATAACTACAAGAGCGTAACCGGCAGTTTGACGGCTATATTTGCAGAGTAAATATCGAACGGAAGTTCACGAAGTGTCCGGTTAATATCCGGCGGCGGCTATTTCTTAATTCGGCTCTCCGCGTCGCGCATTCTTTTGCGGTTGCCCGAAATCTGGAAGTAGTGGGCGGCGTTTTTCCAGTCTTTCCTTCTGAAATGCAAATCCCCCAACTCATCCGCCCTCTGGCGGGTTTTGATTATCTTCGCCGGTATACGCGCTATACCGTAAAATTCTACCGCACGCTGAAGTATAATCGGTTCCTTCGGATTTCCGGCGAGGACGTCCCCTCTTTCCTCGGCCCTTTTTCGAACTTTCTTTTCCTCTTCCTTCGCAAGATACGAAGTCCATTTCCGCGCTCTTTCCAGCTCTTTCAGGGATGCCTCCACGCTGTCCATCGATTTCTTGTTGAAGATATCGACCTCTCTTTCCAGCGCATAGTTCGCGTACTTGATGGAAAGGTCTTTTAGCACTTCGGTGTGGTCCGGAATGTGCGCGTATCCCCGATACATTGGAATCTTGTGTGTTTTCTCAACGCTTTTTTTGCGGTTGCGGAAATGTTTATAACCGGCCTCGAACGCTTCGAAATCTTCCGGCGCAGATTTTACGTAGCGAACCATCGACCTGTCCGCCTCTCCGTAAAAACCGGCGGCTTCGTAGAGATCGAATACACCAGCGTTTTCCTTAAGCTCCAAACGCACCCCTCTGCCGTGAACCTTGCAGGCAACCGGTACGCCCGGCAGGTACCATTCCCTCTCCGCGCCCCACGTCGGCGCTCTTTGGGGGCATTTCTTATCGAAACTGGTTTTGAACGCGCCCTTCGAATAAAGGTGTCTGCCCGCCTCTGCTTTCTCCACCAATACATCCAAAACCTTTTTGATTTTCTTTTTATGTTTATCGGACTTGATACATTCGGATGCCCCCTGGTAGTAGAGAAGCGCCGACAGCATGTCCCCACTTTTTTCCGCGACTCCTCCCATCTTCAGGAATTCCCTTGAATATTTCTGCTCAGACTTGTAGCAGGTAAACTCCTTTGAGGCCGCTTCCGATTGCGCAAAAAGGAGTATCGAAAAGGTAAAAAGCAAAAATGTCATCGCGGCGGTTAGTTGTTTTAGACAACCGCTGTTTATTGCCATATTCATATCCCGTTCATAATAACTGATAGCAATAAGGATATCACGCCCGCTTGCGGCGGTAGCAATTTGCTGGCGCTGATGCAGGCAGCCCCCAAGGTTTTCTGTGCTGGCGTCAGCTAAATGCCGCCACCTGCCAGGTGGTTGACGCGGTAGATGAACGCCAGTATCTCCGCGATTGTGCGGTATAGCTCCGGTGGAATCTCCTGCTCCAGTTCAAGCGTGGAAAGAATTTCTATAAGGTCGCGGTCTTCATGTATGGGAATATCATTTTCTTTCGCGACGGCTATAATTCTTTCCGCCACGCCGCCCCTCCCCTTTGCGACAACCTTCGGCGCGCTGTCGCTTTCCGCCTTGTACCTAAGCGCCGCCGCTTTTTTCAGCCTTGATCTTTTTTTCTTTTCCATCCCACTAAGCCTTCACATTAAAAAGCCTGTTTACAGGCAGAGCCATGTCGTCCATTAGCTTTTCCGTAAGAAATTTTCCTGCCGCCTTCATTACGCCGAACCCGGCGCTAAACCCAGCGCTCGATAACGCTTTAAGCAATTCCGGCAGTTTTTTCTCAACTTCTTTCACCGCTTTATTCGTTGACAGATAAAACTGTCCTTCCATATTTTTTTCATGCGCGGACAAATCGATCCGCATCGGACCCAGCCTGCTCATCTCCAACATCAGCGTAACGCGAATTTTACCGCTCTTTTTGGTCTTCCCTTTTCCGGTAAACTCACGCCTGACGTACAACTGCACGCTCGATAAATTTGCTCCGTTCCAGTAAGGAAGCTGCCAGCTTTTAATTTCCTGCCGTTCCACGAGGTTTATAAGCTGCCTCAGTTCTATGTTTTGCAGTGCCTTCGCAACCCTCTTGAGAGGTTCCCTGTAAATAAACGGGTCCTTGGTCACCAGTCTTTCAAGATTGCGGCGTATCACAAGCAGGGATCGTTTCAGGTTTTGCGATGCTTTTTTTCGGGAAAGTCCGGATTCATGGAAAAAGCCGAGCAGTTCAAATATATTTTTACCGTCGCTATCGTAGCTCATAAACGTTTTTTTCAGTTCCGCCATAATCAGCTCCAGTCCGGATCCCTTTAATGCGGCAGGGGCCAGTGATGCTAACAGTGTTTCAAGCTCGGCAAGCAGACCGCTTACCGGCATCGCCGACGGTAAGTAAAGCCGTAAAAGGGCCGCCGTCTTTTCCTGCATCGGCGTGTCGTTCAGCAGAAGCGATACAACGAACTGTGGCTTTACCTGCTCCACTTTCACCAGTATCGACTGCCCAGCCTTGAGCCTAGTCCGGGTTGCCGCCAGCATGCTGATACCACGCAGACGCACAAGCGCCCCTTCCTTTCCAAGCGTTTTAATCACCTGCCCCTGTACGATCTCGCCATTTGAAAAGCGCGATTCCGCTCCGGAATCCTGGGGGCTAAAAATACTCCGCAGAATTGAAGGCCCCAATTCACCGAGATTAATCATTTTGGTTCAAGATAAATATTGGGTACACGCAAACGGATACGGATAAAAACCGGTAAAGCATTTATTCTACCGGCGGCACGAAAGTAATTTAAACCTTGATGTTAAGGAGCCTGCCCTGGTCCTCCGGCCCCAGTGGCAATCGCTCCTCCGCTTTTTTGCCCTCGGCCTCCCCCGCTTCTTTACCGGCGGCTTCCCTGCGCTCTCTTTCCCGGCGGCGGCGGTCCTCGTCGCGCACCTTTATATCATCTTTCGGTTCCGTCGCCTGCACTACCTCTTTTTTATCATCGGCCTGCTTGTCCATTATCTCCTTGAACTGCTCGGCCGTAAGCGCGCCCTGCTGTTGCGCGACATTTTGCACCCGCTCTGCCGCGTTGCTAAGCTGAAGTACCGTTTGTAAACCTACATTTTGCATCTTTTTTCCCTAATCTCTTCCCGTACAAATATTATATCAGCTTTATATTTATGCCCATATTTTCCGCTCTCTGAGCAAATAAGCTATACTTACCGTTTTTATATATCGGAAATACATGGAGATTATATAAGTGTCGGACGATGGCGAACAGGTAAGGGTACGAAGACAGCGGCTTCACGAATTGCGCGAAAAAGGGAAAAACCCTTACGTAAACCGCTATAAGCCGGAACATAGAATCGGCGAACTGCTATCCGAGCACGGAGACGCAACCGCCGAAATGTTGGAAAGTGCCAAACCGGCAGGTTCCATAGCCGGAAGGATAATATCCCTGCGCGGCCACGGCAAAACCCTTTTCGCTCATCTGCGGGACGGTACCGGAAAAATCCAGCTCTACGCGACGCAAAAAGAACTTGGGGAAGATACACACAAGGAGATTAAAAAACTCGACATAGGCGATATCGTAGGCGCGCAGGGAACACTGTTCGTCACGCGAACCGGCGAGATTACCCTGCGCGTTTCGAAGCTGACGCTTCTGAGCAAATCGTTGAGGCCTTTACCGGAAAAATGGCACGGACTTAAAGACGTGGAAACCCGGTATCGTCAACGATACGTGGACCTTATGGTGAACGGAGAGGTGCGCGATATTTTCGTTAAACGCGCAACCATAATTAAGGAAATACGCCGGTTCCTTGACGACATGGAGTTTCTCGAAGTCGAAACTCCGATGATGCAGCCGATAGTTGGCGGCGCGACGGCGAAGCCGTTTGTCACGCATCACAAGGCGCTCGACATGGAACTGTTCCTGCGTATCGCGCCGGAACTATACCTCAAGCGGCTCATTGTGGGCGGGTACGACAGGGTGTACGAGATTAACCGCAGTTTCCGCAACGAGGGCATCTCCACGTCCCATAACCCCGAGTTCACCATGCTGGAGTTCTACATGGCATACGCAAACTACAACGACCTTATGGAGATAACCGAAAAAATGCTTTCGCGGGTCGCGGAAAAAGTCTGCGGCGCGACCTCGGTCAAGTGGGGAGACGATATGATAGAGTTCGGCGGCAAATGGCAGCGTCATACATTTTTCGGCGCGTTAAAAGAGCTGGGCGGCGTGGACGACGACGTAGTGAAAGATTTTGCGAAGTCCGAGGCGTACCTGAAGGAGCGCGGCATATCCACTTCCAAGATGGAAAAAGGGGCGAAGGTTTGGGAAAAACTTTTCGAGGTAACGGTGGAGCCGAAGCTGGTTCAGCCTACGTTCATCTACGACTTTCCGGTGGAACTTTCGCCGCTGTCGAAAACGCGCGAGGACGAACCGTCTATCGCGGAACGGTTCGAGCTTTATATCGGCCGCAAGGAGATCGCGAACGCGTACACGGAGCTTAACGATCCGGAAGACCAGATGAAGCGGTTTGAAGAGCAGGTGGCGATGCGCGAATCGGGCGACGAGGAGGCGCAGATGATGGACGAGGATTTCGTAACCGCGCTCGAATACGGAATGCCCCCTACCGCGGGCGAAGGCATCGGGATAGACCGCCTCGCGATGCTGCTTACAAACCACGCCTCCATCAGGGAAGTGATACTTTTCCCTCAGATGAAACGTCAGAAGTAAAAAGCTGGGTAATAAAGGGGACACCATACTTAATTCGAGAAATTATTTATTAAAGAAGTGTTTGGACGATATTTTTCAGTTCGGTTTGCAGTGCTTCTTGTTTAACGTTTAAACGTTCGCCGGTTTTGCGGATCTTCAGTTCGACCTCGCCGTTTTTAAGTCCCCTCTCTCCCACTATTACCTGAATGGGAACGCCTATCAGGTCGGCGTCGTTGAACTTCGCTCCGGCGCGCTCATCGCGGTCGTCCAGCAGAACTTCATAGCCAGCGTTTTCGAGTTCCGTTTCAACCGAATCGGCCGCATCCGTCACATCTTTCTTTTTTGCGTTAAGCGGTAGTACGACGACATGGAATGGCGCAATGGAGTACGGCCAGATAATCCCGTTTTCGTCGTGGCTCTGCTCAATTGCGGCGGCGGCGATACGCGCTATACCTATGCCGTAGGTGCCCATATTGATGACTTTCTCTTTTCCGTTTTCATCAAGGTATGTCGCGTTCATGGCGCCGCTGTACTTGTCGCCGAGGCGGAAAATATGGCCGACCTCTATGCCGCGATGAAACTCCAGTTTTTCGTTACCGCACCGCGGACATTGATCCCCAACCTTCACATTGCGGATGTCGCCGAAAAGATCGACATCAAAGTCTATCCCTTCCGATACGTTAACGAGGTGATGGTCGTCCCGGTTTGCACCCGTAACGCCATTGGAAATTCCTTTTATAGCGTTGTCCGCTACCCGTTTGCACTTCAACCCAACCGGGCCCGCGAAACCGACCGAAGCGCCGGTAACTTCCTTTACCGCTTCGGGCGCTGCAAGCTCAAGGGGACCGGCGTCAAGAAGTCTTTGGAGTTTCATATCGTTCACGTCGTGGTCGCCGCGGACAAGAACCGCAAAATGTTCGCCGTTGTCGGAGCTGTATATAAGCGTCTTGATAAAATCGCTCGGCTTGCGTTTAAGGAATTCGGAGACCTCTTCTATCGTCCGCTGACCGGGAGTCTCTACCGACTCGGCAGGTCTGGACGTTATGTCCAGTTTCGCGTGCGGGTTGGACGACGCTTCCGCTCTTTCGACGTTGGATGCGTACCCGCAGCCGGGACAGGAGACGACCTCGTCCTCGCCCGATTCGGCCAGCACCATAAACTCGTGCGACGAACTGCCGCCTATCTGTCCCGTATCCGCCTCCACCGAACGAAAAGAGAGACCGCTGCGCTCGAAAACCTTATTGTATGCGTCGAACATCTTTTGGTAACTAACCTCTGCGGACTCCTCGTCGCGGTCGAAGCTGTAGCCGTCTTTCATAATAAATTCACGTCCGCGCATCAGTCCGAAACGCGGCCGTATTTCATCGCGGAACTTCGTCTGAATCTGGTAGAGGTTTAACGGCAATTCCTTATAGGACCGCACGTCGCGTCGGACGAGATCGACCATTACTTCCTCGTGAGTGGGGCCGTAACAGAATTCGTTATCGTGCCGGTCCTTGAACCGCAGTAACTCCCTGCCGTACTGCTGCCACCTGCCCGTCTCCTTCCAGAGATCAGCCGGTATCATGGAAGGCAATAGCGTTTCGATTGCGCCCGCCCGGTTCATCTCCTCGCGCACAATGTTTTCCACCTTGCGCAACACCCGCAGGCCCAGCGGCAGGTAATCGTATATGCCGGAAGCTATCTTGCGTATCATACCGGCGCGAACCATCAGCTTGTGGCTTACTATCTCCGCGTCGGAAGGGTCCTCCCGCATTGTGGGAATAAAAAACCGGCTCAGCTTCACAGTTTGTTTATCTCCTCTACGAGAGCGGTAAAAAGATTTTCTTCGCTCTCTTTCCTCAAGATTTTTCCTTTTTTAAAAATCAGCCCCTCACCTTTGCCGCCCGCAATTCCGATGTCCGCCTCGCGCGCTTCGCCGGGTCCGTTTACCACGCATCCCATGATTGCCACCTTTATCGGTTTTTTTAGTTTGGCTATCTCGCCTTCGGCCTTTTGCGATATCTCCAGCAAGTCTATCTCGCATCTACCGCACGTTGGGCAGGAAATTATCTCCGGCGTAATGCGGCGGATATCGAGTGCTTTAAGTATTTCGTATGCTGTCCTTACTTCCAGTACCGGGTCGGCGGTAAGCGATACGCGAACGGTATCGCCTATCCCCTCGGCAAGCAGTATGCCAAGACCTATCGAGGATTTTATTGTGCCCGCAAACGCGGAGCCAGCTTCCGATACTCCAATATGCAAAGGGTAATCTACTTTTGCTGAAAGTTCGCGATACGCCGCAACCGTCTTCGGCACATCGGACGCTTTAATGGAGATTTTTATTAAATCGAAATTAAGTTCTTCCAAAATTGCCACCTGCTCCATCGCGCTTTCCACCATCGCGGGCACCGTGGGGCCGCCATGTTTTTTCAGTTTATCTTTCGAGATGGAGCCGGCGTTAACGCCTATCCTTATGGGGATGCTTCTTTCCGCCGCCGCTTTTACGACGTGCTCGACCTTTTTACGCGAACCTATGTTGCCGGGATTTATTCGAAGTCCGTCCGCGCCCGCGTCAATCGCCATAATCGCGAGGCGGTAATCGAAATGTATGTCGGCTATCAGCGGCAGATTTACGCGGCTTCGCACCTCTTTAAAAACCTTTGCCGCTTCTTCGTCCGGCACGGTAAGCCGAACTATCTCGCAGTCGACCTCTTTAAGCCTGTTGACCTGTTCCACAAGCGCGTTAACATCGTGCGGCGAACAGTTCACCATGGATTGCACGACGACCTCCGCACCTCCGCCTATCGCGACGCCACCGATGTAAATCCTTTTAGTCTTTTTCATGCTCTGATAATGATATTACTTTTATCCCTAAGGTTTTAATTTAAAAGGAACCGCATCCTAACGCAAGCGGGTATCTATACCTCAATTCGGAATTAGAATTATCTACAGAAAATAACTGGCGGCCGCCTTATCGGTTTCGTGGACGGTAACGCGGGAAGGCGGCATGAGCAGGGTATTTTTCAGTTCGTCAAAAATCCATTCCGCTATCTTTTCGGCGGTGGGGTTATCCTTATCAAAGGGCGGTACGTCGTTTATCATCGTGTGATCCAGTTTTTGGGTAATGCGCCTCAGCTCCCTGTCTACGTCGGCGAAATCGATGACCATCGCCTGCTCGTCCAGCTTTTCGGACCTGTAATACGCCTCAACAACCCAATTGTGCCCGTGAACGTTCTTGCATGGTCCCGGATGGCCGCGCAACTGATGCGCGGCACTAAAACTGACTTTAACCGTTATCTCGTACATTATCCGCTGATGTTTGCAGACATCCGGCCAGTTTGCAACTGGAGGCAATTACGCAAAGCGCGAAATTACATTTATTGGTAAATACCAAGAGGCACTCTGCGTTAGTGCCAGCATATCGCCTCCACCTGCAAGGTGGCGCCGGCTGATTGTCAGTGCCGACACGGCACCGCGTAAGTTCAGATGGACTTTACCGCTTCTTCCTCGTTGTCGAAAACCTTAAAAAGCCGCGTAAGGCCCACAGTTTGCAAAACGTTTTTTACGGCATCGTTCGGCTGTACCAGCGCGAAGCTTCCTTTTCTGGAGAGAACGGTCTTGTAAACCGAAACGATAAATCCTACCCCGGCCGAATCAATCATCCCGACATCAGAAAGGCTTATAAGAACCTTATCGGTTTCAGGTTCGTTCATTTCCGCCTTTATTACCTCGCGCAGTTCGTTCAGATTGTTGAACACAATGTCGCCGGTTATGTCAAATAGAGTTACACCGTCTACCTTTCTGGTCTCACACTTCATCAACTTACCCCTTATACCAATTCAATAAGATATTTCTATTTTTAAAATTCATCGAACAACGGTGGTAACACATGGTTAATTACCTAAAGGCTCTATTTTATATGCCAAATAAAGGGCTTATGCAACATATTTTTACGCTGACGTCCGGGAAAAATTACTGATCGACGCCCATTATTTTTCAAGGAACCGGCCCAGCCTGCGGATGCCTTCGCGTATCCTGCCGGTCGAAGTGGCATAACTGAACCGCAGGTGATGTTCGCCGCCGCTTCCGAAATCGACTCCCGGCGTTACCGCAACGCCCGTCTCCCTTAAGATACTGACGGCCAGTCGGTAAGAATCGGAATCTATAAATGAACATGAAACGAAAACGTAAAACGCCCCCTCAGGCAGAGATTTCACCTCGAACCCGATACTCCGCAACCCTTTTATCATGACATCGCGGCGTTTATGGAACTCCTTTTTCATCTTTTCAGCATCCGCTTTTCCAAACCTGAGGGCGGCAACGGCCGCCTCCTGCGTAATGGCACTGGGGGATATCTGGAAATTCTGCTGAAGTTTTTGCATGGGACGGATAAACTCCTTCGGTGCAATTGCGTATCCGACGCGCCACCCGGTCATCGCGTACCGTTTCGAAAATCCACCCAGCACGAAAGCGTTTTCCGTAAATTCCAGAACAGTGCGGGCCTTTCTACCGTAAGTAAGGCCATGGTAAATCTCGTCCGAGATTACCGTGTGCCCCATACCGGCAATCTCCTCCAGCATGGCCGGCGTCATAACCGCGCCGGTCGGGTTGGCGGGCGAGTTTACAAGTATCGCTTTGGTCTTGTGTGACAGTTTTTCGCGCACGGCTTCGGGTGGCAGCCGGAAA
Organism: Nitrospinota bacterium; assembly: GCA_046754425.1. Classification (GTDB taxonomy): domain Bacteria; phylum Nitrospinota_A; class UBA7883; order JACRGQ01; family JACRGQ01; genus JBHHVT01. Next base: position 13,656 of record JBHHVT010000028.1, read on the forward strand.
CCGTCAACGGCCGACAATGGAACGTAGACGGGAACGCCCGAAAGAAACGTTATAAAGTTTGGGTAGCACGCATAGTACGGGTTGCCGAGTATCACTTCGTCGCCGGGATCGAGCAGAGACGCGAAGACGGTAAAAAGCGCGGCCGAAGAGCCATTGCAGACCATCACCCTGTCAGGCTCTAACTTCAATTTATATTCTTTTTTGTAATGGCCGCATATCGCCTCGCGCAGTTCCGGTGTGCCAAGCGAATGAGTGTACTTTGTCTTGCCCTGGCGAATAGCGCGGATGCCCGCTTCCCGGATGACGCGCGGAGTGTTGAAGTCCGGCTCCCCTACCGAAAAATTTATGACATCCCTGCCTTCCCGCGAAATCTCGGCGGCCATCTCCATTATGTCCATCACCAGGAAGGAGGAGATATCCATCGATTTTTTTGAAGGTTTCATACTCTATCGAAGCGATAGTTCACAATCGCCATCAGCGAAATAGCCGCTGTCTCCGTGCGCTGAACTAGGCGGCCCAGCCCCGCCGTTACAAAACCGGCGGACTTGAGTTTTTGCACTTCATCAGAGTCAAACCCGCCCGGCGGCCCGACCATAAGAAGGATTGAAGATGGAAGCAGGATGCCATCCAAAACAGTTTTGACGTTTCGCGTCTTTTCCTTTTCCCACAAAAGCAGTCTCAGCTCCGCCGGTGGCAGTCCTTCAGGCTCAACGGGATCGGTAACCGTCATCGGAAAAAGATTGCCGCTTTGCTTGGATGCTTCGTGCGCGATTTTACGAATCCGTGCTAGTTTGGATTCCGACATGTTTTTATAAAGCGATCTTTTGGTAATAACCGGCATGAACCGGTTACAGCCGAGTTCCACCGCTTTTTGGGCAATAACCTCCATTACCGGCTGTTTCGATATCGAGACGGCCAGTGTAACTTCCGGCTTACCGGGCGCGGCCGCCTGTAGGCTATCTGTAATTAACGCCGATACAAGGTTTTTACGAGCCGTCTCTATCCGCGCCTCGAAAAGATGTGAGTCGTTGTCGCTAACCCTGATAACGTCGCCCGCGCCCAGCCTGAGTATCGTAACGATATGGCGCGCGTCCGGTCCGGTAATCTCCACGCTTCCGCCCTTTTCCAAACGGGCGGCTACGGGCCATACCCTCAAAGGAAAACCACCCCGCACCCCTCCTTATGCTTTGCAAGGAGGGGAAAATACGTTTTCGATACCAAGCGTTTT
>JBHHVT010000029.1:0-14789 GCA_046754425.1 Nitrospinota bacterium
CTAAAACCGCTTGATCTGGCCGATGCCGAACTTCAGGATATCAAGGCTTTCCCGCTTTCCCTTACCGGTGAAATAGCGTATTGACAAAGCGGCGGTACCGCTCTCGGTCAATCCAGATCCGCGGGAAGCGATACGCTGTAGTCGAGTGGTTCCATACCGCTCTTTAGAATTAGCGATGCGATGTCATCTCTAAACTCTTGTTCGCACCAGACTATGAAACAGCCTCCCCCGCCCGCGCCACAGATTTTCGGATGGCCGCCGAGACGTCTTATCTTCGCGAAAATCTTTTTAAGGCGCGCCGGAACCACACGCGATCCCAGCTTTTCGCGCATCCTGTTTTCGTCTCCTATCAGCACTCCAGCTTCGGAAAAGCGTCCATTGTCGAGGGCATCCCGTACCTTCAACGAGTTTTCGGCGATCTTCGCGAAAATACGGCATGTCAGCCTGTCGCCGTTTAGCGCCTTCTTAATCTTTAACCAGTTAAAATCTCCTGATACGCGCGACTTTCCGGAATAGACAAGCATCACTCTTTTTTGAATCTCAAGCGGCTTCACTTTCAGCCTTTCCACGGCAAGGCCGCCGATTCCGTTTTCCACGGCGTTCACTCCGCCGTTTAACGCAGCGATGTAATCCTGCACGCCGGTCGGTATTCCAAGGTGGCGCGCCTCTATGTTTTGCGCGAGCCGAAGCATCTCCATATCGCTCATTTTCTTGCGGCCAAGCAGGCAAAGCGTACGGATAAACGCAATCAGCAGGGCGGAAGAGCCGCCAAGACCGGCGCCTTTCGGAGACTGATAATCGACACTGAGGCGGTAACCGGATAGCGGGAGATGCTCCAGCGTTCTGTCAAACAGATTTTTTTTGCCTTCAGCAATTTTCCTGGGGTAACTAACCGGCCTGCCGGAACCTTTAGTTTGAATAATGATTCCGTCTGTCTCTTTACCTCTTTCGGCCCTTATCTGCGCGTAAAGGTCTATGGCAACGTTTACGCACACTGCCGGTGCGAATATCACCGAAAGCGGCCAGATATCGAGCGTTCCTCCGGCAAGGTCTATCCGGGTCGGCGCCTTTACCATAACCATCCGGGACATTATTGATAAGAATTGCGATTCAGTCTATATTCAATTTTATGTTGTCGAATCCCACTGACCATAAAAACAGGTTCGCGGCTCTCGACCTGGGGTCTAACACGCTCCGCCTTCTTGTAGCGGAACCGGCGGACAGCGGGTTCACGCGGCTTCACTATTCGCAGAAAATAACACGGCTTGGCGAGCGTCTACACGAAACGGGATCACTGGGCGAACAGGCGATGGAAAGAACTCTTGTAAACATTAAATCGATTATCGACTCCGCCGCGAAGTTGGGGCCTTTTAAAATCGCGGTAACCGCCACGCACGCATTGAGAGCTGCGGCCAACGCGGAGGAGTTAAAAAAAAGATTCCGTAAAAAACTCGGCTTCGACCTTCAGGTAATCAGCCAGGAACGGGAAGCGGCGTTTACGCTAAAGGGCGCCGAAATGGTATTGGGCGATACTTCTACCATACTGCTGTTCGATATCGGGGGAGGAAGCACCGAATTCATATATAGAAACGGCAATAAAAATGTAAAATCCGTCGGAACCGATCTCGGTGTCGTGCGGCTCGCGGAGACGTTCATCAAAACCGCGCCGCTTGAGTCACAAGAGTTCTGCCATCTGACGGACTACCTGGCAAAAAAAATAGCCGGGGTTGCCGGGCGGCTGGAGATAAAACGGCCGTTTACGCTGGCGGGGACGGCGGGAACGATTACGTCGATAGCGGCGATGCGGTTTAACGTATCTCCCTATGACCCGGACAAGATTAATAACCGGGCCATGAGCGTTGACGACATTAAGGCCCTGCTTGATAAGGTCGGCGGCATGACAATCGACGAGCGAAGCCGCATACCGGCCATCTCACAAGGAAGGGAAGACCTCATTATCCCCGGCATGGGAATTATCCTGGCGGTTATGCACTCTTTCGGCGTGAACCAAATTTCCGTCAGCGACGCCGGATTGCTGGAAGGGGTAATGCTCTCCCTTCTCGACGGAAGCGTTGAGGGAACCGTGATATGAAAAAGTCCGTCATCATCCTTCTGTTCCTGTCATTAACAGCGTTTACTATCGGAGACGGTCACTACTTCGACATCAAAAAGGGCAACCAAAAGTATGAAGAGGGCAGCTACGACGAAGCGCTGAAGTATTACGAGCGCGCGCGGTCGCAAAAAAAATCGGACGTATCGAAGTATAACCTCGGTGACGCCTATTACCGCAAGGGTGATTACGACGCCGCGGCTGAAAATTTCTCTGCAATGCTGAACAGCAATAATAAAACGCTCGCAAGGCAGGGGCTATTAAACTTCGCTGCGGCGAACCTGATGGCTGGGTTTAAACAGGCCGGCAAGGGCAATGCCGACACAGCGATTAAACGCCTCCAAACCGCCGCGTCCGCTTACAAGAAGGTTCTGCTGGGCGACCCTTCCGATAAAAGTGCGAAGGAAAATATGGAAATCGCCCTTAACAAAATAAAAGAACTGGAAAAGCAGAAGCAAAAAAAGAAGTCGCAGGATAAAAAACAAAATAAACAAGATAAAGCCAAACAAAAGAAAAGTGACGGGGAGCAGGAAAAGCAGGATAAAAAGCAGGACAAAAAAGGCGAAGAAAAGAAAAAAGCAAAAAACGAAAAAGGAGAAAAAGAACAGAAAAAACACGAATCCGCCGATTCAAAACAAAAGGGAAAGATGACCCCCGACGAGGTAGAGAGAATACTGGAAGCGCTGGAGCAAAATGAGAAAAAGGTGCAAAAAAGCCTCCGGCAAAATAGGGTGAGGGATTATGAGGTCGAAAAGGACTGGTGAGCGGATCATATAAAACAAAGCTCGCTGTAATAGGGGGGAGCCGCGCCTACGACATGCTGCGGAGGGGAGCGTTCGGACCCGCTGTAAAAAGTTTCAGGCCGAAAACTCCCTACGGCAAAAGCGCGCCGCTGCACCTTTTTCAAGGGAACGGTTTTACATTTTACTTTTTATCGCGCCACGGCGAAAAAGGCTACGACCTTGCCGCCCCCTTCGTCAACTACCGCGCAAACATCCGGGCTCTCAAGGATAAGGGAGTGGAGCGCATCGTATCGTGGTCCGGCCCCGGCGCGATTAACTCCAAAATGAAACCCGGCCACCTGGTACTGCCCGACGACGCGATAGACTTTACGAAAGACAGGCAGTCGACTTTCTTTGACGGCACGGGTAAGGGCTTCATACGAATGAACGAACCTTTTTGTCCGGAAATCCGAAAAATACTCGCGTCATCCGCGCCGCCACGTACTAAAATTCACAAAAGCGGCGTCTACTGCTGTACGCAGGGCCCGCGCCTTGAAACGCGCGCGGAGATAAAAATGTTTGGCCGCATGGGAGCAGACCTTGTGGGCATGACGCTTTTGCCGGAGGCGTTTCTCGCGCGCGAACTGGAGATATGCTACGCGCCGCTATGCTACGTCACCAACTACGCCGAATCCGTTAAACAACGTGATTTCAAATCCGGCGTACTGTTCGAGGGAATGCAAAGCGCGGCGGAAAAAAAGAGTGTGGAATCCGCGCTCGACAGATTCCCGTACATCCTTATGAAGAGCCTTAAACATCTTTCCGCGATGAATAGAAAATGCGGCTGCCAAAACGCGATGAAAAGATATCGAAAAAAGGATCGTCCGGCAACATCTGGAAAGTTATAAATAGCCGACTCTGATAAAATACGCGGTAATGCAAAAATGCGAACTGGCGGTGGTGATACTCGCGGCGGGGATGGGGAAGAGGATGAAATCCGACATGCCGAAAGTCCTGCACAAACTGTCTGGCCGTCCCCTCGTCCGCTGGGTGGTGGAGGCGGCCAAAGAGCTGAAGCCCGCGCGCATTATCGTCATTACCGGCCACGGGGGGCAAAAAGTAATGGAAAGCCTTAAAAACGAAGTGGTGGCGTTTGCCGAACAAAAAGAACAGCTCGGCACGGCGCACGCGGTATTGCAGGCATCGAAACAGCTTGACGGTTTCGACGGAGGCGTGATGGTGCTTAGCGGCGACGTGCCGATGATAAAACCGCGCACGCTTGAACGTCTCGCGAACAGTCCCCTCGATAAAGAGTGCGTGGCGGCCTTTCTTACTACCGACCTTGAAAACCCTTCGGGATACGGAAGGGTCACGCGCGGGAAAAACGGCGACGTAACCGCCATCATCGAAGAGCGCGACGCAACGCCCGACCAAAAAGAGATCCATGAGATTAACGGCGGCGTTTATTTTTTCGATAAAAAATTTTTATTCGAAACTCTGCCGCAGGTAGCGGCAAACAACGCCCAAAAGGAATATTATCTTACCGACATCGTTAAAATCGCGCTTAATAACGGTCAAAAGGTTTTAGCGTTAAAGCTGGACGACCCAGGCGAAATAAGCGGAATAAACAGCCGCGAAGAACTCGAAAGACTTGAAACCATGATTGGCGCATAGGGAAGAAATCCAATGTCGGGTCTTGTAGGTTACATCGGCCACCGCAGCGCAGCGCCGATTATCATTGACGCGCTCGCAAGGCTTGAATACAGAGGATACGACTCCGCCGGCCTTACCGTCATTGAAGGCATGCCAAAAGGCAGACTTAAAACCACAAAAACGGTGGGCCGCCCAGCCGCTCTTGCGGAAAAGGCGTATACCTCTCACTACACGGGCAATATAGGCATTGGACACACACGCTGGGCCTCGCACGGCAGGCCGTCCATACGGAACGCGCACCCGCAGGTGGCGGGCGAGACGGCCGTCGTCCATAACGGCATACTGGACGGGGCTCAGTCGATAAAAAGCAGATTGGAAAAGCGCGGTGTAAAGTTTCGCTCTGAAACGGATTCGGAAATCCTGCCGCATCTTATAAACCTCAACTGGCGCGGCTCGCTGCAGGAGTCGGTGCTGGCGGCCATCAAGGAGCTGGAAGGCGGGCTGACCTGCTGCGTTATCTCCTCTCGCGATCCGGATCAGCTTGTAGTCATTAAAAAAGGAAATCCGATGGTTATAGGGTTCGGCGAGGGGGAGTTCATCGCCGCGTCCGACGCGACCGCCATCGCTCCCCACACGCAGAGGATGGTCTTTTTACGCGACGGCGAGATGGCAGTACTGTCCCACGAGGGAGTACAATTTTACGATTTTGACGGCAACCCGGTGGACCACGAACCGCAAAAGATTTCATGGAACCCGGTAATGGCGGAAAAAAGGGGTTACCGTCATTTCCTTTTAAAAGAGATCGTGGAATCTCCCCGCGCCGTGAGGGAAACCATCGCGACCTGCATCACGTTAAAGGACGAACAGCTATCACCGGAGGAGTTCCATTTCCCCTGCGGCCTGACCGGCGATTTTGAAAAGGCCGTCTTCAGCGCGTGCGGCTCCTCCTACGCCGCGGCGATGCTCGGCCAGTTGATATTCGAATCTATCGCGGGCCTCCCCGCTTCCAGGCAGGTCGCATCCGAACTGGAATTCGGCCGCAGCATGGTGGACAGCAAAACGCTTTATGTCTCCCTGTCGCAGTCCGGGGAGACCCTGGACACATTGGAAGCGGCGAAATACGCGCTGTCGCGAACCGCACAGCTTCTGGCAATAACGAATAACCCTTCCAGCACGCTTGCCCGCATGGCGCATCAGGCTTTCATCACGCAGGCAGGGCCGGAAATATCGGTCGCCTCCAGCAAGACCTTTTCAGCCATCGTCGTTGCGCTGATACTTCTGGCGTTCCACATCGCGCAAAGCAGAAAACTCCTTACCGCCGACCGACAGCGCGAACTGATTAACGCGATAGCGGCATTGCCGGAAAAAATGGAGATGATGATTACATACGAAACTTTCCTGAGACGAACCGCGGAGAAGTTCGCCCATCACCGTTCGTTCTTCTTTATCGGACGGGGACTATTTTTCCCCGTTGCCCACTTTGCCGCGTTGATGATAAAGGAGGTCGCGAACATCCACGGGGAAGCGCTTTTAGGCGGAGAGATCAAGCACGGTCCGATAAGCCTGATGGAAAAAGATACGCCGATCATGTTTTTCGCGAACCAGGCCGGACCGAACAGGCAGGTGCTGAACGACATCGATGAACTTCGCGCGCGCGGCGCGCGGGTGATAGTAACCGGCTTCGAAGGAGACACGGTTATGCCGAACCATTGCGACGACTTTATAGCCGTACCAAAGACGGAGGACGCGCTTGCTCCCCTTCTTGCGATTGTACCGGCACAGCTTTTCATCTATTATGTTGCCCTGTACAACAAAAAAGATATCGACCGCCCCCGAAATATAGCTAAAAGCGTAACAGTTTAAGGGAGATAAAAATATGAAAGCCCTGATTCTGGCGGCAGGAGGCGGAACCAACATGGCTCCGTTTTCTAATACAAGGCCCAAACCGATGGTTCATGTTACGGGACGGCCTATGCTTTACAGGACTATCACCACGCTCAAGGAATCCGGTTTCCATGAAGTGGACCTTGTCATCGGCCCTCACGGCGACAAGATTACCGACTATTTCGGCAAAGGCGGGGAGATGGAGGTTTCCCTGCACTACACGCGCCAGAAAGGGTCAAAGGGCATCGGCGGCGCCATACTTTCGGCAAAGGGGAGGTTCAACCCCGGCGAACATTTCCTGCTTATTTACGGCGACGTAGTTACCGAAGACAACGCAATCTCAAACTTACGGCAGACGTTCGCGCTCACCAACACACCCACGGCGGCCATCACTCTTTCCACTGATTCGGGTGAGCTTGGCAACGTCTACCTGGATAACGCGATGAACATCACCCGCATCGTTGAAAAACCCGGTAAAAAGGGAATGGGGAACTACGTGCTGGCCGGCATTTACGTCCTGCCCTACCGGTTTTTCGACATACTTAAGGGCTTTAAAGGCAACATGGCGAAAGCGCTGGCAAAACTAATTACGCAAGACGGCCTGAAGGCGTCCATCCTTGAAAAGGGCTGGCTGGACATCGCCCACCCCTGGGATATCCTCCAGGCAAACAGAATGATTATGGACACCTGGGATACTTCAACAATCCACAAGGATATTATCTACAGGGATATCAAGGTACAGGGAACTGTCCATATCGAGGAGGGAGTCGTTATCCGGCCCGGCGCTTTTTTACAGGGGCCGTCGTATATAGGACGCGGCAGTTACATCGGCAACAACGCGCTTATTAGGGAATATACATGCCTCGGCCCTGAGTGCTCCGTCGGCTATGGCGTGGAACTTAAAAACTGCGTGATGTTCGGCAAATCGAGCGTCGGCAGGTTATCTTTTATCGGCGACAGCGTCATAGGCGAAAACGTGGAAATAGGTTCCGGAACGATGACGCTAAACGGAAACATGAACGGCGCGACTGTAAGTGTGAAGATAAACAAAAAGTCCATTAATACAGAGATGAAAAAAATCGGCGCGTTCATTGGCGACGATTGCAAACTCGGCAGCGGACATACCGTACAGGCAGGTACGGTTATTCAACCGGGCAAACTGCTGCCCCACCACCACACATACCCTACTAAAAGCAGGTAAGCATGTGCGGGATCAGCGGCATCGTCTCCAGTGAAAACATCTCCGAGCGGCTCCTTGGCAGTATCCAGAACCTCGAATACCGCGGTTACGATTCATGCGGCATGGCCCTCATCAATGCGCGCGCCGCGACGGTGCGGAAAAACATCGGGCATGTGGCGGACGTTGCCGATAAGGAGGTTTTCACGGCAATGCGCGGACATGTCGGCATCGCGCACACACGATGGGCCACGCACGGCGAAGTTACGCGCCTTAACGCGCACCCGCACTCAAGCTGTGACGGCAGACTTGCAGTTGTGCATAACGGAATAATCTCGAACTACCGCGAACTCCGCGCGAAACTGAAAAAGAAAAAACACGGTTTCAAATCTGAAACCGACTCGGAAGTAATTGCCCACCTTGTGGAAGATAAGCTGAATAACGGCGGATCGCTGGAAAACGCATTTCTCGCGGCCCTTTCCGAACTGGAAGGTTCCTACGCCGTCGCCCTCGTATCGGTGGAAGAACCAAAACGCATTTTCTGCGGAAAATTTGAAAGTCCTCTCATTATCGGCCTGGGCAAAAATGAAAACTACGTCGGTTCGGATTTCAACTCGTTCATCGAGTACACGAAGAACGCGGTTGTAATGGATGACGGCGAATACGCAATCGTCTCAAACGAAGGATACGCCGTAAAGAGAATCTCCAACGGAGCGCCCGTCAGAAAAAAGGTGATGAAAATCGAGTGGGACGCAGAGATGGCGAAAAAAGGCGGTTTCCCCCACTACATGCTCAAGGAAATTCACGAACAGCCGGACGCAATAAACAGGGTTATGGCCATTGACGAAAAACTCTTTAACGGCGTATCCCGTAAATTGGCGAAAGCCAAAACACCCTACCTGCTTGGAGTGGGCACGACCTTTTATGGCTCTATGCTGGGCCAGTACTACCTTTCATCCGAGGCGGGACTGATGGCGCCCGCGGTAAGCGCGGACGAATTCGAGGAAAGCTGTCCGGCCGGCAAAGGCGATTACATCGTTGCCGTTTCGCAATCGGGGGAAACTTACGATACTCTGCGCGCCCTTCGCGGCGCAAAAAAACTCGGCGCGGGAACGGCGGCTATCGTAAACGTATTCGGCTCCACCATGTCGAGAATGGTGGACGATGTGATTATGCAGGGTTCCGGCCCGGAGATATGCGTCGTCAGCACGAAGGCGGCGATATCACAGATGACCGCTCTTATGCGCCTTGCGATAGCAACGGGCGAGGCAACCGGCAAATTGAGCGCGACAAGAAAAAAACAGCGCGTAAGGGAGCTGAAAAAACTGCCGAAGCTTATTGCGGACTTCATAAACGAGCGGACGGCATTCGTAAACAATCTGGCGCAAAAGATCGCTCACAACCACGACTGGCTCTTTCTGGGCCGCGGCAAATATTATCCCATCTCGCTAGAGGCAGCGTTGAAAGTTAAAGAGGTGGCATACCTCCACGCGGAAGGGATGCCCGCGGGCTTTTTGAAACACGGGACAATCGCCCTGATAGACGATAAGGTCCGCACGCTCGTATTCTTCCCACCGGAAAAGGAGAAGGATCTGTTTGATCTCACCATGGGTTCGGTGGAGGAGATACTGGCCAGGGGCGGAAACGTTCTTGCCGTACATTCATCGCGCAAGCTGGAAAAATCAAAAATGTTCGAAGACCAGCTCGTACTACCGCAGGCTCCCGAATTCATCGCGCCACTATTGAGTCTTGTCGCCGCGCAACTCCTTTCCTATTTCATCGCCGTAGCGCTTGACCGCGATGTTGATAAACCGCGCGCCCTTGCAAAATCCGTTACCGTGGCGTGAACGAGAGCCGCATAGACAGACTTCAAGGCACCGACGGCATACGCGGAAGGGTCGGCCGTTCGCGGGATTACGATTCGGATCCGCTTGCGGTTTTCATGGAACACGATTTGCTCACGGAAGAGTTCTTTGAACTCTACTGCTACGCTTACGTCAAGGACCTCATAACAGGAAAAAAGGCGGCCGATGGCGCGGAGATTGTCATCGGCTGGGACCCGCGCGACCCGGACGGCTTTTACACATCGCGGGCCGTGGCGGGCATTGCGAAGGCGGGCGGACTGCCGGTCGTCGTGGGAACTTTGCCGACCCCCGGCGTGGCGCTCGCGCTCGTCGCCCGCCGAGCGGCGGGAGCCGTAATGATTACCGCCTCCCACAACCCGAAGGACCAAAATGGGATAAAAATTTTTCTCGCGCCGAACGCGATGAAACCTCTGCCCGAACAGGACAAAGCACTTACCGATGTGATATTCGGCATCAATTGGGACGACGTAAAAAATATACTCCCGAAATATGAACCTCTTAACGTGGAAAAAGAGGCCGGGAAACTTTTTATCGATTTTCACATGGACGCGCGCAATTCGTGGCTGCCGAAGGAAAGCGGCCTTTTTTCAAACATAACGCTTATAGTAGACCCCGCGCGCGGCGCGCTTGCGGGCTTGGCGGCGGGCTATTTTAATACTCTCGGTTTCAGCGAAGTCATCGAAGTGGCCGGTGAACGGGACGGAAGAGTTAATGAAAACTGCGGTGTGGCTTTTTTGGAAGGTTTTCGCGAGATAAACGAAGAACTTTTGCAAAAAGAACCCGGGCTTGCAAGACATGAACTTGTAAAAGCTATGCTGGAAACGGGGAAATTCGTTAAAGGTAAAAAACTGATCGGTGTCGCATTCGATGCGGACGGCGACCGATTTTACATCCTTGTAAAAAGTGCGTCCGGCGATGCCATCCACGTCCTGTCAGGGGACGAAACCGCCGCGCTGCAAGGAGGATACCTGATGCAAACCGACCCCGATCGCTACCGCGATACCATGTTCGTCCATACGGTGGAAAGCGACGTAAACGTATCCCGCCATGCCAGGCGTCTCGGCTTTGCGCCCGAACTGACCGGAGTGGGCGATAAATGGATACTGCAAAAGGCCATCGGAGACTCCGCTGGTTTCGGCATAGGGCTGGAAGAGACGGGACACAGCATCCATCGCGGATATGTCATAGCACGAGACGATACAGAGACGGCATTCTATGCTGGTAACGGACTCAAGGGGGCAATTAACACACTCGTCTCCATATGCGTGCCGGGCCTGAAGATGGACGAGAGTGGGTTCGAAGAGTTCGTAAAAATAACTTTCGAGCCCGGATTTAAAAAAAGCGTTCCGGCCTACTACGTGGACAAAATTCTTTTCTCGCGAGGCTCCGCCGCCTGGAATGGTATAAAGAAAAGAATTTATCAATCGTTCGACGAAACGACAGAATCCGGTTACGGCCTTGAGGAAGCCGAGGTCGGCCGGGAAGAGCACATGCTCTTTTTTAAACTGATGCATGAAAGCGAAGGGATGGTGGGAACGATATTTGCCCGCAATTCGGGCACGGAAGAAAAAAGCTCCGTATACGTGCGCGGGCCGATTGAGCTAAAAAAAATGCTTGCTACGATCTGCGAAGACGGCGCGCTTTACATGAAAAAAAATATGGTAAATTCAAATAACCCGATGGCGAAAGCTGAGGCGGCAATTTTAAAACTGTTAAGCTATACGGAAAAAATAGACCGCTCCGCTTTTAGTGATATAAACATCGAAAGGCTTTTATTCGAGATGGAGATTAAACAAAAATTGATCAAAAGGCGCGGGGCCGGCTATTCGCTAACCGCGATTGGGAGGCGTCTTGTCGATTGAATCGCTGACGCCGGAGAGCTTCTTTCCGGAGCTTGCCTCGTTCGAACACAAGGAGATGTTTTCGAGTATCAATAAACCGTGGGAAATAATCGGAAAAATTAACCCTTACATCATTGACAATTTTCCGGAAGGGTGGGCGAAAAACGTTCTGCCGGTCGGTGTTGAAGCCCATGAACTACCCGGCGAGGAGATGCTCTATTGCACACACACAGTTGTGCTGGAACACGAGCTTGTCTGCCCGTCCATAATGGTGCGGATCGGTGAAGGGACCAAGATAGAACCTGGCGCCGTAATCAAGGGCCCGGCGATCATCGGTAAAAATTGCGATATCCGCCAGACCGCATATCTACGCGGCAACATGATTACGGGCGATGTCTGCACACTCGGCCACGCAACAGAAATAAAAAACTCAATCCTTATGAACCACACCGAGGCTGGCCACTTCAACTACATTGGCGACTGCGTACTCGGTTCCTACGTTAACCTCGGCGCTGGGACACGACTGGCAAACCTGAATTTCCGCACACCCGAACAAAAAAAGGCGGTCGCCTTCCCTGAGATAACCTTCCGCCATGACGGCAAAAAGATTAAGACAGGCGTATCGAAGTTCGGCGCGATTATCGGCGACTACTGCGAAACGGGATGCAACGCCGTCACAAACCCGGCGGTAATGCTCGGCCCCGACAGCCGCGTATTCCCCAACACTAACGTCCCCCCCGGCTACTACCCCGCCAAAAGCGTCATCAAACCGTAAACGGTTTAGCCTTCCAGTTCCTCGATCATCTGGTCGGCGATGCGCAGACGGTTTACGATTACCATATTGATATTTTTCATAAGTGAAAAACCTATCTCCGGATGCTCTTTCTTGATGATTTCAAAATTGTCCCTGCTCAGGCTGTAGCATTCCGTCTCATCGGCGGCTTCAACGTTTGCGGACCTCGGCTTATCGTCCAGCAAGGCTATCTCGCCGAAGATGGTCCCTGTTGACGCCGAAAACAGCCGCTTCTTGTGCGCGGTGCCTGCCAGGTTGATTGAAATTTTTACCAGGCCGTCCGCAAGATAATACATGGCGTCGCCCTCCTCGCCCTGTTTAAAGATAAAGTCGGACTTCTTGTATGAATGCTTTGTCATAAACGATTTGAGAATATCCGCTTCCTCGCTGTTTAAACCGCGGAACAGCGCGCACGAACCAAACCGTTTCCGCCTGCCGTTTGCAGATACCTCCGTCAGGTTTTGGATCAGGGTATCTTCAAAAAAAGTCAGGGCGTCATCCGTGTCGGCAAAAAAGAGAGGTTTGCCGAGCGATTCGATAAGCCCGGTCTCTTCGAGTTCCTTCCATATCGCGCGTTCGCTTACGGTAAACCGCCGCTCTCTGCCCATGTGTTTTTTTATAAAGTGCCGTTTTTCTTCCTCCACATAACTTATGCCGAGATGTTTTTCCCTGTTTTTTAAATTCAGATAGATTCGTTTAAGAACCTGTACGCCGGAGCTGTCGACAAGTTTCACTTTTTTCATATCGAGAATGATGAATTCAACGTCCGATTTCAGCAGACTCTTAATCTTCAGGTCCAACTGATCCGCGGAGCCGAAAAACAGTACTCCTTCCAGTTCGAGAACGGCTATCTTGTGGCTGTGTTTGGAAAGAGCGACGGCAACCCGCTCGTCCCTTTGGGTTCGCGACGGTATGGATGAGGCCAGATAAACCTTTTTGACCAGGGATTTGCTCATCTGCGCCAAAAATATGAAGATGGAAATCGCCACTCCGATGATAACTCCAACAATAAGATTAAATATTAAAATCGTCAGGATCACGGAAAAAATAATCAGAAATTTTGTAAGCAGTTCTTTTTGATAAAAAATATTTTTTATATCCACTTTTTTCAATAGACTCAACGTCCATTTATCGAACAGCTGAACCCCCACCATCAACATGATTCCCGCCATGACCGCGTAGGGAATCTTTGCCATCAGCGGCGCAAGTAATATGGCGGCCATAAGAGTGAAGATACTGCTGACTACACCGGACAGCCGCGTACCGGCGCCGGACTTGATGTTGGGCATCGTGCGCACCATGCTGCCGGACCCCGAAAGACCGCCGAACACGGCGCTAAGCATATTCCCCGCGCCCTGCCCGCGAAGTTCCCTGTTTCCGCTGGTACGCGTATTAGTTATTCCTTCGATGGCCGCCGCTGCCATAAGGGAATCGAGCGATCCCAGCACAGCCAGACTTAGCGCGGCGGGTAAGATAATCGGCGCCAGATTGAAAATCATATCGCTGGAAACGATCAAAGAAAAATCAAAACCGTATGTCGGAAGCGGAAGTTTTATGGGAATTGCGCCGAGCGTCGGCCCCAGCCGGTTATGACCGACTCCCATAAACATTAAAACATAGTAGAGAAGTGTCCCCGCGGTAAGAGCTGTGAATGGGGCGGGTATTTTTTTTGTAATCCTGCGGGAATACAACATACATAACGCCGTTACCATACCTACCAGCAAGGTCAACGGTTCGATGGACATCAGTTTTTCCAAAAAAGGTTTTAGTAACTCGTTTTCCTGAATTCCCAACAAGGGATTTATCTGGCTGATGATTATCAGAATGGCAGAGCCGTTTATAAACCCCGCCACGACCGGGTACGGAACAAACTTGATAATATTTCCCAGCCTCAAAATCCCGAATAAAAACTGAAAAAGACCGGAAAGAAATACCGTAAAAAAGGCAATCAGAATAATCATATCCTTCGGATTTGAATGGCCGGCATCAAAATAGTGGGAAGAGGTTAGCTGTGAAATTACCGAAACAAATACCAGCGTTGTCGCGGCGCCCGCGCCGGTAATCATTACAGGCGTACTGCCGAGAAGCGCGGCGGCCAGCCCCGCAAAAATCGAACAGTAAAGCCCCGCAAGGATTCCCGTCGAAACGTATTCCGGACCAAGCAGGGAAAACGCGATGATGCCGTACGCTATCCCCTGCGGAATCGATATCAGCGCCGCCGTGACGCCGCCGTAACTGTCCCCTTTAATATTTGAAAACAGCTTCAGTTTCATTTTAGAAAACACAGGACTCCCCCTAATTGCAACTCCTCACCACCAGATGGTTATGGTCATTGTAATGCGCAGCCGTATCCGTTGGCAATCAGTTTAAAAGAAAGGAAACACTAATTATAAAAACAAAAGATAGCAACATCCCTTCCGATTTTAAAAGAACAGAATAAATTGAATACGGCAGGGACTTTAAAATAAGAATAAATAAATATATCAAGACTTTTTTTCAACAGGCTGAACATTATTATACTGTAGCAGACCTGTTGAGGAACGATCCTTTGATAGCGATAGACTATCTTAAAAGAGCGTATTTGATTGACAGGAAAAACGATCGAAAAAAGAAGCACGTAAAATTTTCGAGGAAAATAGGGAAACTTTTAATCCATACTCACTTGGTGTTATAGAAAATTTTTTAAAATATTAATTTTAATCTTCAAAGACCTTCCTCTTTCCCCTCCCCCGGTTCGACGATGA